>NZ_JASHHB010000006.1:0-142500 GCF_047460035.1 Streptococcus mitis
AGGCGGTTAGAGGTTCGACTCCTCTAGGGTGCATTTTTCTATTTAACTCGGGAAGTAGCTCAGCTTGGTAGAGTACTTGGTTTGGGACCAAGGTGTCGCAGGTTCGAATCCTGTCTTCCCGATTCATTACAGAGATACGTAAGCGTATCTTTTTTGTTTAACTAGATATTATATACATTAAGAGAGAATCAGTTTGCTTCTCTCTTTTTTGAATTTCAGTAATTCATTTTGATCGCGTATACTTTTTTGTTTCCTGTCTTGTTTAATAAATACTGTAGTTAATTATACACATTGAAATTTAATAGATTTTATAACTCTTATTAATTCTTAATAAAGTAATAGAAGAGTTTTTGTTGAACCTATAATATATGTTTCAATGTTATAAAAATTGCTGCTATTACGAGTTTAGATAAGTATTAGTTTACATTATAGTGTGAATGGGGTTTGATATTTCTTTTGAGGAGGCTGCCTTAGATTTTTCTACTTGTGTTTTATTGTATAGTGTATCTTGTTTGTTTTGAACAGAATTTTTAATGACATTTGTCATATCTCCTCATGACAGAAGCTTCTAGTGATTCTACCTTCAAAGAATTATACTAGATGTATCAAGTGGAGGAAGAAAAAATGAAACATAAAGTAATTGTCGCAATGAGTTTAGTAGCAGCAGGAGTCATGACTTATCTCATGTTCTCAGGATTGGATGAAGATTTCTATCATTTTCCTTGGGAGCTATTTGCAGGATTTGGAATGATGTCCTGGCTTATCCGAGAAGGTTTGAAATTAGTCTCAGATGTGAAAAAGGAGTTTGAAAAATGAAAAAAGCGTTTCTCTATCTTTTTATTGGACTATCACTAGTGGTATGGTTGGTAGAAATGTTTACAGGTTGGTTTGATCAAGCCTTCCTTCACCAAGCCATTCGCGGTGCCTGGGGACTGGGATTTATGATTTTTATCGCCTTTCCTATGGGAAAGGAGTGGTTGAAAGGAGAATATCATGAACATGATTAAGGTAGAAAGCCTAAATAAAAACATCAAGGGCAAGGCTATTTTGAAGGATATTTCCTTTGAGATAGCTGAAGGTGAATGCGTCGCCTTGATTGGGCCCAATGGTGCTGGGAAGACCACACTCTTGGACTGTTTGCTTGGAGATAAACGGGTCACAAGCGATCAAGTATCCATCCAAGGCTTGCCAGTGACGAGTTCTCAGTTAGACTACACAAGATCCTATCTCCCTCAAGAAAATGTCATCGTTCAGAAATTAAAGGTCAAAGAGTTGATTGCTTTCTTTCAAAGTATTTATCCAAATCCCTTGAGCAACCAGGAAATCGATCAACTATTGCAGTTTGACCAGCATCAGAAAGAGCAATTCGCAGAAAAATTGTCAGGCGGGCAAAAGCGTCTCTTCTCTTTTGTCTTGACCTTGATTGGGCGACCAAAGCTTGTCTTTTTAGATGAACCAACTGCTGCCATGGATACTTCAACTCGTCAACGCTTTTGGGAAATTGTTCAGGAACTAAAAGCTAAGGGAGTTACCATTCTCTATTCCTCCCATTATATCGAAGAGGTAGAGCATACAGCGGACCGGATTTTGGTCTTGAATAAGGGAGAGTTGATTCGTGATACGACGCCTCTAGCCATGCGTAGTGAGGGAATTGAAAAGCATTTTATCCTTCCTCTAGCATACAAGGAAGTCATTGAGCAGTCTAACTTGGTTGAAAACTGGTCACAAAAACAAGATGCTCTACAAGTAGTCACACGCGAAGCGGACGCTTTCTGGGAACTATTAGTTCAGGCAGGATGTAGGATTCAAGAAATTGAAGTCAATAATCGTAGCTTGCTGGATACAATCTTTGAAGAAACACAAAAGGGAGATGACTAAGATGAAACGATGGATCGCACTAAACAAGATAGAATTTCTATTGACCAAACGACAATTAGTCTATTATCTGTTATCCGTAGGGATGCCGACAGCCTTCTATTTATTTTTTTCTGGCATGTACCAGGACACACCAGGTGGGCCCGCGAATTTTATGCGTGATTACCTCATCTCCATGACAGCCTTTTCCATGATGTCGACAGCTATGTTTTCATTCCCAGCTGTTTTACATACCGATAAAATCAACAATTGGCAGAAAACATTACGCCATACTCCAGTAAATATGGTAGAATATTATCTATCAAAGATAACAAGTATGATGGTTGATTATTTGGTCTCAATCCTGGTTGTTTTCTCAGTTGGGCACTTGGTCAGAGGTGTGGATATGTCTCTAGGAAGCTGGATTGGGGCTGCACTTTTGCTGATAGTAGGAAGTGTTGCCTTTGTAGCGCTTGGATTAACCTTGACACTCTTGCCTTCTAGTCAGCTGATGTCTGTCGTGGGTAATCTTCTCTATCTAGGCTTGGCTGTTTTAGGCGGACTCTGGATGCCCATCTCTTTATTTCCAGACTGGATGCAAGCAATCGGGAAGTGCCTACCAACTTATCAGTTGATGGAGTTGCTCAAGGCTTTCTTAAACGAGGGTGGCATCAATCTATCAGCCACAGTTTATCTACTTGTTTTTTCAGCAGTTTTGTTTGGTTTGACCATTTACCTTCAAGGTCATAAGGAGAATACTTAATGTTTGAAAGACTAAAAAGCATACACTATATGTTTTGGGCAAGTTTGATTTTTATGATTTTCCCCATCCTACCTGTAGTGACTGGGTGGCTTCCTGTCTGGCATTTATTGGTTGATATTCTATTTGTAGTGGCGTATTTGGGTGTTTTAACAACTAAGAGCCAGCGCCTATCTTGGCTATATTGGGGTCTCATGCTGACTTATGTAGTTGGGAATACTGCCTTTGTTGCTGTTAATTATATCTGGTTCTTCTTTTTCCTTTCTAACCTCTTAAGTTATCATTTTGGCGTACGTAGTTTAAAGTCTTTACATGTCTGGACTTTTCTTCTTGCTCAAGTCCTTGTTGTGGGCCAACTTTTGATTTTTCAGAGAATCGAAGTTGAGTTTCTATTCTATCTACTTGTAATTCTTGCTTTTGTCGATTTGATGACTTTTGGCTTGGTTCGGATTCGTATTGTGGAGGATTTGAAAGAAGCTCAGGCTAAGCAAAATGCCCAGATAAATCTCTTGCTTGCTGAAAATGAACGCAGTCGTATCGGTCAAGATTTGCATGATAGCTTGGGACATACCTTTGCTATGCTGAGTGTCAAGACAGATTTAGCCTTGCAGTTATTTCAGATGGAGGCTTACCCACAGGTGGAAAAGGAATTAAGAGAAATACAGCAAATTAGCAAAGAATCAATGCGTGAAGTGCGAACCATTGTGGAAAATCTTAAGTCTAGAACTTTGACATCCGAACTAGAGACTGTGAAAAAGATGTTAGAAATTGCTGGAATTGAGGTGGAAATAGCTAATCAACTAGATACAGCTAGCCTTACTCAGGAATTGGAGTCAACGGCTTCCATGATTTTGCTTGAATTAGTGACCAATATCATCAAACATGCTAAAGCGTCTAAAGTCTACTTGAAATTAGAACGGACAGAGAAAGAACTCATTCTAACAGTGAGAGATGATGGCTGTGGCTTTACTTCTATAAAGGGGGATGACCTCCATACAGTTCGAGATCGTGTTCTTCCATTTTCGGGAGAAGTAAAGGTAATTAGTCAGAAACAACCGACAGAAGTGCAGGTTCGACTACCTTATAAGGAGAGAAAGTAGATGAAAGTGTTAGTCGCAGAAGATCAAAGTATGTTGCGAGATGCTATGTGTCAATTGCTCACGCTTCAACCGGATGTGGAGTCTGTCCTTCAAGCCAAGAATGGGCAAGAAGCAATCCAACTATTAGAAAAGGAGTCTGTAGATATCGCCATCCTTGACGTAGAAATGCCTGTTAAGACAGGTCTTGAAGTTTTGGAGTGGATACGAGCAGAAAAGCTTGAAACAAAGGTGGTTGTGGTGACGACCTTCAAACGTCCTGGGTATTTTGAACGTGCGGTCAAGGCTGGAGTAGATGCTTATGTATTAAAAGAAAGAAACATTGCAGAGCTAATGCAAACCTTGCACACCGTCCTAGAGGGACGCAAGGAGTATTCGCCTGAATTGATGGAAGTGGTGATGACGCATCCCAATCCATTAACAGAACAAGAAATCGCAGTTTTAAAGGGAATTGCTCAGGGCTTATCTAACCAAGAAATTGCAGACAAACTTTATCTATCCAACGGAACAGTCCGAAACTATGTCACCAATATTCTTTCTAAATTACATGCAGGCAATCGAACAGAGGCAGCTAATATTGCGAAAGAATCTGGTTGGTTGTGATGATATAATATTTTTTGAACATTATGTCTAAAATTGATGAGATTGAATGGAACAATATTAATTTTAGGAGGGTGGGATTCCTCCTTTTTCTTTTTTAGGGAGCACTACAAAAGAGCTAAAATTAACAATAAAAAAGAAAAATATCTTGACAACCAAGGGAAAATTTTGTTACAATAATAGACGGTACTTTTTACTTTTGGTCTCTCAAGAGTGTACAGGGACGTGCTGACAAATGTTGCAAAAGTACACACAGATGATAGCTGTCACCAAGTGTATCATCACCAAAAATAAAAAAACACAGGAGAATGTAGATGCCTACAATTAACCAATTGGTTCGCAAACCGCGTAAATCAAAAGTAGAAAAATCTAAATCACCAGCTTTGAACGTTGGTTACAACAGTCATAAAAAAGTTCAAACAAACGTTTCTTCACCACAAAAACGTGGTGTTGCAACTCGTGTTGGAACAATGACACCTAAAAAACCTAACTCAGCCCTTCGTAAATTCGCTCGTGTACGTTTGAGCAACCTTATCGAAGTTACTGCCTACATCCCAGGTATCGGACACAACTTGCAAGAGCACAGCGTGGTGCTTCTTCGTGGTGGACGTGTAAAAGACCTTCCAGGGGTACGTTACCATATCGTCCGTGGTGCACTTGATACTGCAGGTGTTAACGATCGTAAACAAGGCCGTTCTAAATACGGTACTAAACGTCCAAAAGCATAAGGAAAGGGGATAAAGAGAAATGAGTCGTAAAAATAGAGCTCCAAAACGTGACGTATTGCCAGATCCGCTTTACAATTCACAACTAGTTACTCGTCTTATCAACCGCGTTATGCTTGATGGTAAACGTGGTACAGCTGCTTCAATCGTTTACGGTGCCTTTGAGCAAATCAAAGAAGCTACTGGAAACGATGCACTTGAAGTATTTGAAACAGCTATGGAAAACATCATGCCTGTACTTGAAGTACGTGCACGTCGTGTTGGTGGTTCTAACTACCAAGTCCCAGTTGAAGTTCGTCCAGAACGTCGTACAACACTTGGACTTCGTTGGTTGGTAACAATCGCTCGTCTTCGTGGTGAACACACAATGCAAGATCGTCTTGCAAAAGAAATCTTGGATGCTGCTAACAACACTGGTGCAGCAGTTAAGAAACGTGAAGACACTCACCGTATGGCTGAAGCTAACCGTGCATTCGCACACTTCCGTTGGTAAAATCATGATGCTAGGAACGGTAAGGATGCAAGGTGAAAATAGGAAACTGACGCAGTATTCGACGAATACAAGGAAGTTTATCTTTTTCACACAGCATCCCGTTCCGGCTCAAATCGGCTAATTAACTTTAGCCCGAGTTCAATTCAATTTGTAAATCTACAAGTTGAAACCAACAATAGCATGAAAACATTGAGAACGGGTAGGTCCTGCCTATCCGTTTTTATTAAAATCATGTTATAATAGAATAGAAATCAAAAATAAATAGGAGAAACAAACCTCATGGCACGCGAATTTTCACTTGAAAAAACTCGTAATATCGGTATCATGGCTCACGTCGATGCTGGTAAAACAACAACTACTGAGCGTATTCTTTACTACACTGGTAAAATCCACAAAATCGGTGAAACTCACGAAGGTGCGTCACAAATGGACTGGATGGAGCAAGAGCAAGAGCGTGGTATCACTATCACATCTGCTGCGACAACAGCTCAATGGAACAACCACCGCGTAAACATCATCGACACACCAGGACACGTGGACTTCACAATCGAAGTACAACGTTCTCTTCGTGTATTGGATGGTGCGGTTACCGTTCTTGACTCACAATCAGGTGTTGAGCCTCAAACTGAAACAGTTTGGCGTCAAGCAACTGAGTATGGAGTTCCACGTATCGTATTTGCCAACAAAATGGACAAAATCGGTGCTGACTTCCTTTACTCTGTAAGCACACTTCATGATCGTCTTCAAGCAAATGCACACCCAATCCAATTGCCAATCGGTTCTGAAGATGACTTCCGTGGTATCATCGACTTGATCAAGATGAAAGCTGAAATCTATACTAACGACCTTGGTACAGATATCCTTGAAGAAGACATCCCAGCTGAATACCTTGACCAAGCTCAAGAATACCGTGAAAAATTGATCGAAGCAGTTGCTGAAACTGACGAAGAATTGATGATGAAATACCTCGAAGGTGAAGAAATCACTAACGAAGAATTGAAAGCTGGTATCCGTAAAGCAACTATCAACGTTGAATTCTTCCCAGTATTGTGTGGTTCTGCCTTCAAGAACAAAGGTGTTCAATTGATGCTTGATGCGGTTATTGACTACCTTCCAAGCCCACTTGACATCCCAGCGATCAAAGGTATCAACCCAGATACAGATGAAGAAGAAACTCGTCCAGCATCTGATGAAGAGCCATTTGCAGCTCTTGCCTTCAAGATCATGACAGACCCATTCGTAGGTCGTTTGACATTCTTCCGTGTATACTCAGGTGTTCTTCAATCAGGTTCATACGTATTGAACACTTCTAAAGGTAAACGTGAGCGTATCGGACGTATACTTCAAATGCACGCTAACAGCCGTCAAGAAATCGACACTGTTTACTCAGGTGATATCGCTGCTGCCGTTGGTTTGAAAGATACTACAACTGGTGACTCATTGACAGATGAAAAAGCTAAAATCATCCTTGAGTCAATCAACGTTCCAGAACCAGTTATCCAATTGATGGTTGAACCAAAATCTAAAGCTGACCAAGACAAGATGGGTATTGCCCTTCAAAAATTGGCTGAAGAAGATCCAACATTCCGCGTTGAAACAAACGTTGAAACTGGTGAAACAGTTATCTCTGGTATGGGTGAGCTTCACCTTGACGTCCTTGTTGACCGTATGCGTCGTGAGTTCAAAGTTGAAGCGAACGTAGGTGCTCCTCAAGTATCTTACCGTGAAACATTCCGCGCTTCTACTCAAGCACGTGGATTCTTCAAACGTCAGTCTGGTGGTAAAGGTCAATTCGGTGATGTATGGATTGAATTTACTCCAAACGAAGAAGGTAAAGGATTCGAATTCGAAAACGCAATCGTCGGTGGTGTGGTTCCTCGTGAATTTATCCCAGCGGTTGAAAAAGGTTTGGTAGAATCTATGGCTAACGGTGTTCTTGCAGGTTACCCAATGGTTGACGTTAAAGCTAAACTTTACGATGGTTCATACCACGATGTCGACTCATCTGAAACTGCCTTCAAGATCGCGGCTTCACTTGCCCTTAAAGAAGCTGCTAAATCAGCACAACCAGCTATCCTTGAGCCAATGATGCTTGTAACAATCACTGTTCCAGAAGAAAACCTTGGTGATGTTATGGGTCACGTAACTGCTCGTCGTGGACGTGTAGATGGTATGGAAGCACACGGTAACAGCCAAATCGTTCGTGCTTACGTTCCACTTGCTGAAATGTTCGGTTACGCAACAGTTCTTCGTTCTGCATCTCAAGGACGTGGTACATTCATGATGGTATTTGACCACTACGAAGATGTACCTAAGTCAGTACAAGAAGAAATCATTAAGAAAAACAAAGGTGAAGACTAATCAGTCCTCACTCTAGAAGGAAGTCACTTAGTGGCTTCCTTTTGTCTTTAGAAAACACCTCTAAGTATGGTAAAATAGTAGGAGAATAATGTGAGGAAAATGAATGTCAAATAGTTTTGAAATTTTGATGAATCAATTGGGGATACCTGCTGAAATGAGACAGACTCCTGCTTTAGCACAGGCCGATATTGAGCGAGTTGTGGTTCATAAAATTAGTAAGGTATGGGAGTTTCATTTCGTATTTTCTAATATTTTACCGATTGAAATCTTTTTAGAATTAAAGAAGGGTTTGAGGGAAGAATTTTCTAAGACAGGTAATAAAGCTATTTTTGAAATTAAGGCTCTGTCTCAAGAATTTTCAAATCAACTCTTACAGGCCTACTATAGAGAGGCTTTTTCTGAAGGGCCATGTGCTAGTCAAGGTTTTAAGTCCCTTTATCAAAATTTGCAAGTTCGTGCGGAGGGGAACCAACTCTTTATTGAGGGCTCTGAGGCGATTGATAAAGAACACTTTAAGAAGAATCATCTTCCTAATTTAGTCAAACAACTTGAAAAGTTTGGTTTTCCAACTTTTAATTGTCAAGTAGAGAAAAATGATGTGCTGACCCAAGAGCAGGAAGAGGCCTTTCATGCTGAAAATGAGCAGATTGTTCAAGCTGCCAATGAGGAAGCGCTCCGTGCTATGGAACAACTAGAACAGATGGCACCTCCTCCAGCTGAAGAGAAACCAGCCTTTGATTTTCAAGCTAAAAAAGCTGCAGCTAAACCGAAGCTGGATAAGGCGGAGATTACTCCTATGATTGAAGTGACGACTGAGGAAAATCGTCTGGTCTTTGAAGGGGTTGTTTTTGATGTGGAGCAAAAAGTGACCAGAACAGGGCGTGTTTTGATCAACTTTAAAATGACAGACTACACTTCCAGTTTTTCGATGCAAAAGTGGGTTAAGAACGAGGAAGAGGCTCAGAAATTTGATCTAATTAAGAAAAATTCTTGGCTCCGAGTTCGTGGGAATGTGGAGATGAATAACTTCACACGCGATTTGACGATGAACGTGCAGGATGTGCAGGAAGTTGTTCACTATGAGCGGAAGGATTTAATGCCAGAAGGAGAACGGCGGGTTGAGTTTCATGCTCATACTAACATGTCGACCATGGATGCTCTCCCAGAGGTTGAAGAAATAGTTGCGACAGCTGCTAAGTGGGGACACAAGGCTGTTGCCATCACGGACCACGGGAATGTCCAGTCCTTCCCACATGGCTATAAGGCGGCTAAGAAAGCGGGAATCCAGCTGATCTATGGTATGGAAGCCAATATCGTGGAGGACCGTGTCCCTATCGTCTACAACGAAGTGGAGATGGACTTGTCGGAAGCGACCTACGTGGTCTTTGACGTGGAAACGACGGGGCTTTCAGCTATCTATAATGATTTGATTCAGGTTGCGGCCTCTAAGATGTACAAGGGGAATGTTATTGCTGAATTTGATGAATTTATCAATCCTGGACATCCCTTGTCAGCTTTTACTACTGAGTTGACTGGAATTACAGATGACCATGTCAAAAATGCCAAACCACTGGAACAAGTTTTGCAAGAATTCCAAGAATTCTGCAAGGATACGGTCTTAGTTGCCCACAATGCTACCTTTGACGTTGGATTTATGAATGCCAACTATGAGCGTCATGGTCTGCCAAAGATTAGTCAGCCAGTTATTGATACGCTGGAGTTTGCTAGAAATCTCTATCCTGAGTATAAACGTCATGGTTTGGGGCCTTTGACCAAGCGTTTTGGTGTGGCTTTGGAACATCACCACATGGCCAATTACGATGCGGAAGCTACTGGTCGTCTGCTCTTTATTTTTATCAAAGAAGTAGCAGAAAAACATGGTGTGACCGATCTAGCTAGACTTAATATTGATTTGATTAGTCCAGATTCTTATAAAAAAGCTCGGATCAAGCATGCGACCATTTATGTCAAGAATCAAGTAGGGCTAAAAAATATCTTTAAGCTGGTTTCCTTGTCTAATACCAAGTACTTTGAAGGAGTGCCGCGGATTCCGAGAACGGTTTTAGATGCCCATCGGGAAGGTTTGATTTTAGGCTCAGCTTGCTCTGAAGGCGAAGTTTTCGATGCAGTTGTTTCTCAAGGTGTGGATGCGGCGGTTGAGGTGGCCAAGTATTATGACTTTATCGAGGTCATGCCACCAGCTATCTATGCTCCCTTGATTGCCAAGGAGCAGGTCAAGGATATGGAAGAACTCCAGACCATTATCAAAAGTTTGATAGAGGTCGGCGACCGCCTTGGTAAGCCTGTTCTGGCTACGGGGAATGTCCACTATATCGAACCAGAAGAAGAGATTTACCGTGAAATTATCGTCCGTAGTTTGGGACAGGGGGCGATGATTAACCGAACTATTGGTCATGGGGAACATGCTCAACCCGCTCCTCTTCCAAAAGCTCATTTTAGAACGACTAATGAAATGTTGGATGAATTTGCCTTCTTGGGAGAGGAATTAGCTCGCAAATTGGTTATTGAAAACACCAATGCCTTGGCAGATATCTTTGAACCTGTTGAGGTTGTTAAGGGGGACTTGTACACGCCCTTCATCGACAAGGCTGAAGAAACGGTCGCTGAATTGACCTACAAGAAAGCTTTTGAGATTTATGGAAATCCACTGCCAGATATTGTCGATTTGCGGATTGAAAAAGAATTAACATCTATACTGGGGAATGGATTTGCTGTGATTTATCTAGCTTCCCAGATGTTGGTGCAACGTTCCAATGAACGGGGTTACTTGGTTGGTTCTCGTGGGTCTGTAGGATCTAGTTTCGTTGCGACTATGATTGGGATTACAGAGGTCAATCCTCTCTCTCCTCACTATGTCTGTGGTCAGTGTCAGTACAGCGAATTTATTACCGATGGTTCGTATGGTTCAGGATTTGATATGCCCAATAAGGACTGTCCAAAATGTGGTCACAAACTCAGTAAAAATGGCCAGGATATTCCGTTCGAGACCTTCCTTGGTTTTGATGGAGACAAGGTTCCTGATATTGACTTGAACTTCTCGGGAGAAGACCAGCCTAGCGCCCACTTGGATGTGCGTGATATCTTTGGTGAGGAATATGCCTTCCGTGCAGGAACGGTTGGTACGGTGGCTGCCAAGACCGCTTATGGATTTGTCAAGGGCTATGAGCGAGATTATGGCAAGTTTTATCGCGATGCAGAGGTGGAACGTCTTGCTCAAGGTGCAGCTGGTGTCAAACGAACGACAGGACAACACCCAGGGGGAATCGTTGTTATTCCTAACTACATGGATGTCTACGACTTTACGCCTGTCCAGTATCCAGCAGATGATGTGACGGCTGAATGGCAGACGACTCACTTTAACTTCCACGATATCGATGAGAACGTCCTCAAACTCGATGTACTGGGACATGATGATCCGACTATGATTCGAAAACTTCAGGACTTGTCTGGTATTGACCCTAATGAAATCCCTATGGATGACGAAGGCGTGATGGCTCTCTTTTCTGGGACGGATGTACTAGGTGTAACTCCTGAACAAATCGGAACTCCGACAGGTATGCTGGGGATTCCAGAATTTGGAACCAACTTTGTACGTGGGATGGTAGATGAGACGCATCCGACGACTTTTGCGGAATTGCTTCAGCTGTCTGGACTGTCCCACGGTACTGACGTTTGGCTGGGCAATGCTCAAGATCTGATTAAGCAAGGAATAGCAGATCTATCGACTGTTATCGGTTGTCGGGACGACATCATGGTTTACCTCATGCATGCTGGTCTCGAACCTAAGATGGCCTTTACCATCATGGAACGGGTGCGTAAAGGCTTATGGCTGAAGATTTCCGAAGAGGAGAGAAATGGCTATATCGAAGCCATGAAGGCTAATAAGGTGCCAGAGTGGTATATCGAATCCTGTGGGAAAATTAAGTATATGTTCCCTAAAGCCCATGCGGCAGCCTACGTTATGATGGCCTTGCGTGTGGCCTACTTCAAGGTTCACCATCCCATTTATTATTACTGTGCTTACTTCTCAATACGTGCTAAGGCTTTTGATATCAAGACTATGGGTGCGGGCTTGGATGCCATCAAGCGCAGAATGGAAGAAATCTCTGAAAAACGGAAGAACAATGAAGCCTCTAATGTGGAAATTGATCTTTATACAACTCTTGAGATTGTCAATGAAATGTGGGAACGTGGTTTCAAGTTTGGGAAACTCGATCTCTATCGTAGTCAGGCGACAGAGTTCCTTATCGATGGGGATACCCTCATTCCGCCATTTGTAGCAATGGATGGTCTAGGAGAGAACGTTGCTAAGCAGTTGGTGCGAGCGCGTGAAGAGGGAGAATTCCTCTCTAAAACAGAACTACGCAAGCGTGGTGGGCTCTCATCAACTTTGGTTGAAAAGATGGATGAGATGGGTATTCTTGGAAATATGCCAGAGGATAACCAGTTGAGTTTGTTTGATGAGTTGTTTTAAAAAAATTGTTTAATCATCTATCCAAAGAGGCTAATGTATATCCAATAGATTTACATTAGCCTTCTTTTTTGTTAAAATAGTCTATAGAAAGAGGGTGAGAGTATGTCAAAGACGAGTATGAGCATCCGTCTGGATAGTGAGGTTAAGGAGCAGGCCCAACAGGTGTTTAATAACCTGGGAATGGATATGACAACGGCTATTAATATTTTCCTTCGTCAGGCCATTCAATATCAGGGTTTACCTTTCGATGTCAGACTAGACGAGAATCGGAGGTTGCTTGAGGTATTAACGGATTTAGACCAAAATCGTAATATGAGCCAATCCTTTGAATCAGTTTCTGACTTGATGGAGGATTTGCGTGCTTAAGATTCGTTATCATAAACAGTTTAAAAAAAGATTTTAAGTTGGCTATGAAGCGTGGTTTGAGGGCAGAATTATTAGAGGAAGTTTTAAATTTTCTTGTTCAAGAAAAAGAGCTTCCTGCCAGATATCGTGATTATCAATTGACAGCATCCAAACATTTTCAAGGAGTTCGTGAATGCATATCCAGCCAGATTGGCTTTTGGTTTATAAAGTAGACAAGGAAGAATTGATTTTAAACTTGCTGAGGACAGGCAGTCATAGTCATTTGTTTTAATAAATTTTAAGGGGGTTCTCATGAAACTAAGAATTTTTGCGGAAGACAAGCCGGCTGAGAAGGTGTTTGAGTATCAATTGGAACTTGCTGACCAGACAATACTTCTATCAACAGCACTCTTGTCTGGTGCCATTGCTTTAGCAGGATTGTTTTCTGCTTTGAAAGAAAAATAAACAAAAAGAAAAGGAAGAATAGAATGGTTTTACCAAATTTTAAAGAAAATCTAGAAAAATATGCGAAATTGTTGGTTGCAAATGGAATCAACGTGCAACCTGGTCACACTTTGGCTCTCTCTATCGATGTGGAGCAACGTGAGTTGGCTCACTTAATCGTCAAAGAAGCTTATGCCTTGGGTGCGCACGAGGTTATCGTTCAGTGGACAGATGATGTCATCAACCGTGAGAAATTCCTCCATGCGCCGATGGAGCGTCTGGACAATGTGCCAGAATACAAGATTGCTGAGATGAACTATCTTTTGGAGAACAAGGCTAGCCGTCTTGGAGTTCGCTCATCTGATCCAGGTGCTTTGAACGGTGTGGACGCTGACAAGCTCTCAGCTTCTGCCAAAGCTATGGGACTTGCCATGAAGCCAATGCGAATCGCAACTCAATCCAACAAGGTTAGCTGGACTGTAGCAGCCGCTGCTGGACTTGAGTGGGCTAAGAAGGTCTTCCCAAATGCTGCGAGTGACGAAGAAGCAGTCGATCTCCTTTGGGACCAAATCTTCAAAACTTGCCGTGTCTACGAAGCAGATCCTGTTAAGGCTTGGGAAGAGCATGCAGCTATCCTCAAGAGCAAGGCCGATATGCTTAATAAAGAACAATTTTCAGCCCTTCACTACACAGCGCCAGGGACCGATTTGACACTTGGTTTGCCGAAGAACCACGTTTGGGAATCAGCTGGGGCTGTCAATACACAGGGCGAAGGGTTCTTGCCAAATATGCCGACAGAAGAAGTCTTCACAGCACCTGACTTCCGTCGTGCAGATGGTTATGTCACTTCTACAAAACCGCTTAGCTATAATGGAAATATCATCGAAGGAATTAAAGTAACCTTTAAGGATGGACAAATTGTGGATATCACTGCAGAAAAAGGCAATCAAGTCATGAAAGATCTTGTCTTTGAAAATGCGGGTGCGCGTGCCTTGGGTGAATGTGCCTTGGTACCAGATCCAAGCCCAATTTCTCAGTCAGGCATTACCTTCTTTAACACCCTTTTCGATGAGAATGCTTCAAACCACTTGGCTATTGGTGCAGCCTATGCGACTAGCGTAGTTGGTGGAGCGGAGATGAGCGAAGAGGAGCTTGAAGCTGCGGGGCTTAACCGTTCAGATGTTCACGTGGACTTTATGATTGGTTCTAACCAAATGGATATCGATGGTATCCGTGAGGATGGGACACGTGTACCACTCTTCCGTAACGGAGATTGGGCAAATTAAGGAGATAATATGTTAGGAAGTATGTTCGTCGGTCTCCTAGTGGGATTTTTAGCAGGTACTCTGACCAATCGTGGAGAACGCATGGGATGTTTTGGAAAAATGTTTCTAGGCTGGATTGGTGCCTTTATAGGCCACTTGCTTTTTGGGACTTGGGGACCGATAATAGCAGGAACTGCCATTATTCCGGCAGTACTAGGTTCCATGATTGTCTTAGCGATTTTCTGGAGACGAGGAAGTTAATTTCCTAAATCTGATACTCAATGAAAATCAAAGAGCAAACTAGGAAACTAGCCGCAGGCTGCTCAAAGCACTGCTTTGAGGTTGTAGATGAAACTGACGAAGTCAGCTCAAAACACTGTTTTGAGGTTGTGGATAGAACTGACGAAGTCAGCTCAAAACACCGTTTTGAGGTAGTAGATAAGACTGACGAAGTCAGTTACATATATATATACGGCAAGGCGACGTTGACGCGGTTTGAAGAGATTTTTGAAGAGTATGAAATGAAAAGGAGGTTGGTCATTGAGACAGCCTCCTTTTGATATGATATAATAGTTCTATGAGATTAGATAAATTTTTAGTTGCCTGCGCTGTGGGGAGCCGGACTGAGGTCAAAAACTTGCTCAAGGCTGGGCGCGTGACGGTAAATGGTAAAAAAGAAAAATCAGCTAAATTGCAGATTGATGAAGAAAGAGATGAGATTCGCTTTGATGGGCAAGTGCTGGAGTACGAGGAGTTTGTCTACTACATGATGAACAAGCCCCAAGGAGTTATTTCAGCGACTGAGGATCCAAAACACAGAACGGTTCTAGACTTGTTGGACGATATTGCTCGGAGCAAGGAAGTTTTTCCAGTAGGGCGCTTGGATATTGATACGCATGGACTCCTGCTCCTGACCAATGATGGTCAGCTTGCACATGCTCTTCTTTCACCTAAGCGTCATGTGGATAAGACCTATCTGGCACAGGTTAAGGGAATTATGACCCAAGAAGACGTAGAGATATTTGCTAAGGGAATTCCTCTCAAAGACTTTACCTGTCAGCCCGCTAGACTGGAGCTTGTGTTGGTAGATTCAGAAAAGAATCAGAGCCAAATCCGTGTGACTATTGCAGAAGGGAAGTTCCATCAGGTCAAGCGTATGGTGGCATACTGTGGTAAGGAAGTAGTAGACCTACAGCGTTTGACTATGGGAACTCTGATGTTAGATGATAACTTACAAAGAGGGGAATGGCGTCGCTTGACCAAGGAAGAGTTAGAAGCTCTCCTTGCGAATATTGCCTAATTTGATTTATATTCGAAAAGGTGAGGAAGAATATCCTTGCCTTTTATGTTTTTCAGTTGCTTACTTTGTGAAAAGCGTTATAATAGACTGTAGAATAAAAGGAGGAATCTATGAACGCGATTCAAGAATCATTTACTGATAAATTATTTGCCAACTATGAAGCAAATGTAAAATACCAAGCGATTGAAAATGCTGCTAGCCATAATGGAATTTTTGCAGCCCTAGAACGTCGCCAAAGCCATGTAGACAACACACCTGTTTTCTCATTGGATTTGACCAAGGACAAGGTAACAAACCAGAAAGCGTCTGGTCGTTGCTGGATGTTTGCAGCCCTTAACACCTTCCGTCACAAACTCATCTCTCAATATAAATTGGAAAACTTTGAGTTGTCACAGGCTCATACATTCTTCTGGGATAAGTATGAGAAATCAAACTGGTTCTTGGAGCAAGTCATTGCAACCGCAGACCAAGATTTGACGAGCCGTAAGGTTAAATTCCTACTTCAAACACCTCAACAAGATGGCGGTCAATGGGATATGGTCGTTTCTCTCTTTGAGAAATACGGTGTCGTGCCTAAGTCAGTTTACCCTGAGTCTGTTTCATCTAGTAGTAGCCGTGAGTTAAATGCAATACTTAACAAATTGCTTCGCCAAGATGCTCAAATCTTGCGTGACTTGCTTACTTCTGGTGAGGACCAAGCGACTGTTCAAGCTAAGAAAGAAGACCTCTTGCAAGAAATCTTTAATTTCCTTGCCATGTCTTTAGGACTTCCACCACGTAAATTTGACTTTGCTTATCGTGATAAGGATAATAACTACCAAAGCGAAAAGGGAATCACACCACAAGAGTTTTACAAGAAATATGTCAATCTTCCTCTAGAAGATTACGTTTCTGTTATCAACGCCCCAACTGCTGACAAGCCTTACGGCCAATCTTACACAGTTGAGATGTTGGGAAATGTGGTTGGTAGCCGTGCAGTTCGCTACATCAATGTTCCTATGGAGCGCTTGAAAGAATTGGCGATTGCCCAAATGCAAGCAGGCGAGACTGTTTGGTTTGGTTCTGATGTTGGTCAGCTCAGTAACCGTAAAGCTGGAATCCTTGCGACAGATGTTTATGACTTTGAATCAAGCATGGACATTAAACTTACTCAAGACAAGGCTGGACGTTTGGATTACAGCGAAAGCTTGATGACTCACGCCATGGTCTTGACAGGTGTTGATTTGGATGAAAATGGCAAATCAATCAAGTGGAAGGTTGAAAACTCATGGGGAGACAAGGTTGGTACCGATGGTTACTTTGTTGCCTCAGACGCTTGGATGGACGAATACACTTACCAGATTGTTGTTCGCAAAGAATTGCTGACAGCAGAAGAACAAGCTGCTTATGAAGCAGAACCAATCGTACTTGCACCGTGGGATCCAATGGGAGCCTTGGCAGAATAAAAGTATAGAAAAAAGGAATCAGATTTTAGAACCTGATTCCTTTTAAGTTGCTTGATTACATGATGTGAAGAACATGTGCCACAATACCCACTGCGAAGAGTGCAAGGATAATAGTGATTGGAGATACTTTTTTCTTAAGCAAGTACATGCAAAGGAGAGTAAGGAGTAGTCCTGATAGTCCAGGGATCAACATATCCAAGTTTTGTTGGAAAGTAGTAACTTTTTCAGGTGTTTGAGACAATCCTTGTCCTACTTGTGCGAATGCTTCTTGGATACCTTTAGATCCTTCTGGCAATTTATCCCAATGGATATAAGCCTTTTCATCTAGTTGAACTTTGGCAACATCGAAAGCAAATTTAATATTTACCCAACGTTGAACAAGGACAGCAAGAATGAACATACCAAGGATAGAAGCTCCTTTAGTGATGTCTTGAAGGATACCGCCAGACATATCTTTAGTGATTTCTGATCCAGCCTTGTATCCAATCTCTTGTGTATACCACAAGAATGACATACGAATCAAGTTCCAAAGAACGAAGAAGAGGATTGGACCTAAGATATTACCAGTAAGGGCAAGTGAAGCACCGAGTGATCCAAGGATTGGGCGTACTGTAAACCAGAATACTGGGTCACCGATACCAGCAAGAGGTCCCATCATACCGATTTTAACCCCTTGGATAGCAGCGTCATCAATTTCAACACCGTTAGCACGTTCTTCTTCAAGTGCAAGAGTAACCCCCATGATTGGAGCGGCTACGTATGGGTGAGTGTTGAAGAACTCAAGATGGCGTTCAAGAGCAGCGATTTGATCTTCTTTTTTAGTGTAGAGTTTTTTAAGAGCTGGAATTAATGAGTAAGCCCAACCCAAGTTTTGCATACGTTCATAGTTCCAAGAACCTTGTAAGAAAGTTGAACGCCACCAAACTTTTTTACGATCTGATTTAGTTAATTGAAGTTTTTCAGTCATGATGTTTTCAGTCCTTTCTTATCTTAGTAGTCTTCTAGGATATCGCCGATTGGGTCGTTAGAAGTTGCGGCTCCTCCGCCACCATTTCCACCAGTTTTAGAAAGGTGAAGGTAGATAAGAGCGATAGCAACACCGATAGCACCAAATCCGATTAGAGTAATATCTGACACGGCAGCAAGCACGAAACCGATAGCGAAGAATGGCCATACTTCACGAGTTGCCATCATGTTGATAACCATAGCGTAACCAACGGCAACGACCATACCACCACCGATAGCCATACCATCTTTAAGCCAATCAGGCATAGCATTTAGAATGCTTTGTACGGTTTCAGTTGGTACCATTAGAAGGAGTGCTGCAGGGACTGCAATACGAAGACCTTGAAGAAGAAGTGCGACAAAGTGAGCACGTTCAACTGCTTTGAAGTCACCTTTTTTAGCAGAAGCATCAGCAGTGTGAACCAATCCGACAGAGAGTGTACGGACAATCATAGTCAAGAATAGACCAGCAACTGCAAGAGGGATAGCAACTGCTTGGGCAACACCGATACCTGTCTTAGTAAAGTCGCCACCAAGAACCATGATAATGGCAGCAGCAACAGAAGCAAGAGCAGCGTCAGGAGCTACGGCAGCTCCGATGTTAGCCCAACCAAGGGCGATCATTTGAAGAGAACCACCAAGGATGATCCCTGCTTCAAGGTTACCAGTAACAAGACCGATAAGGGTACAAGCTACGATTGGTTGATGGAATTGGAACTGGTCGAGGATACCTTCAAGACCTGCTAGGAAGGCTACAACGACTACTAAAACCATAGAAATAATAGACATCTTTAAAATCCTTTCATAAAATCGATTATTGCACGTTTGCTTTGTTGATCAAGTCAAACAAATCTTTTTTGGTGTCGTTTGGTACTTTACGTACATCAAATTCAACACCAAGGTCACGCATTTTTTCAAATGTAGCAACGTCTTCTTTATCCATAGACAAAACGTTGTTAACCATTGTTTTACCAGTTGAGTGAGCCATTGATCCAACATTAAGAGTTTTGATTGGCACGCCACCTTCGATAGCACGAAGGGCATCTTGAGGTGTTTCAAACAAGATAAGGGCATGTGTTCCTCCGAAGCGAGGATCTTTTGCAACGTCGATTAGTTTTTGGATAGGAACAACGTTTGCTTTCACTTTACCTGGAGCTGCTTGTTTAATCAATTCTTTACGTAATTCATCTTTAGCTACGTTATCTGAAGCAACGATGATACGATCTGCTTTTGAATCTGGAGTCCAAGCAGTTGCAACTTGACCGTGAAGTAAACGAGTGTCTAGACGGGCAAGGTTGATTTTGAGTTTACCGTCTCCGATGACAGTTCCTTCTGGAATAGCAGCTTGGGCAACTGGAGCAGCTGCAGCGCTTGCTACTTCCTCAACTGGGTTTAGCTCTTCTGGAAGAGCTTTGATGCCATCTTTGGCTTCTTTAATGATATTAGCAGCGACTTTTTCTACACCTGCAGCAGCGTCCATGAGGCGCTCTGTGTAGGCTTGAATTAACATCGGTAAGTTCAGTCCTGTGATGATGGCAAACTTACGCTCAGGATTTTCTCCCATCACGCGACTAGCTTGGTTAAATGGAGATCCACTCCAAAGGTCAGCCAAAACTAGAACCTCATCTTCTGCGTCAAATGCAGCAACAGCGTTATTAAACTTAGCGTATAGATCATCAGGACCTTCGTTTGGCATAAAGGTTACAACTTGAACCTTTTCTTGTTCACCAAAGATCATAGATCCTGACTGATGAATACCCGCAGCAAATTCGCCGTGGCTCGCAATAATGATTCCGATACTCATTATTGTCATTCCTCCTTTTTTGTTGTAGTTTTCGTTTAAGAAAACTTTAAGACTTTTTAAGTATAAACCGTTTTCATCAAAAAATCAACTATTTATCATAAAATAATTAAAAAGATTACATCTGAAAATATTGATATATTGAGTTTTAGAGAAGTTTTTTTGAATCCTTATTAAAAAATTTAATATAAAAAAGTTGGAAGCGTATTCCAACTTTTAAAATAGGTTTTTATTAGATTAGTGGGTGAAGTCGAGTACCATACGTCCTTGGATTTGACCTTTTTCCATTTCGTCGAAAATGGCTACGGCATCTTCGACTGGGCGTTTTTGAACAACTGGAACTACCAAACCTTCTGCACCGAATTGGAAGGCTTCTTCCAAGTCTTTACGAGTTCCAACAAGAGAACCGATGACTTGGATTCCATCTAGAACGGTTTTTACGATACTTAGTTCCATCATTTCAGAAGGAAGACCAACAGCGACTACGCGACCACCGGCACGAACTGAGTCAACAGCCTGATTGAAGGCAACTTTAGATACAGCAGTTACGACAGCTGAATGAGCTCCACCATCAGTTTTTTCCTTGATGAGTCCAGGTACATCATCAACTTCTAGGCCGTTAATAACGATATCAGCACCGACCTCTTTTGCAAGGGCAAGTTTGTCGTTATTGATATCAACTGCGATGACATGAGCATTGAATACTTTTTTAGCGTATTGAACAGCTAGGTTACCAAGTCCACCAGCACCGTAAAGAACAACCCATTGGCCTGGTTCAACTTTTGCTTCTTTAATAGCTTTATAGGTTGTTACACCAGCACATGTGATAGAAGAGGCTTGGGCTGGATCAAGTCCGTCAGGAACTTTAACAGCATAGTCTGCAGTTACGATACATTGTTCAGCCATACCACCATCTACTGAGTAGCCAGCATTTTTCACTGTACGGCAAAGAGTTTCACGGCCAGTTGTACAGTATTCGCAAGTACCACATCCTTCAAAGAACCAAGCAACGCTGACGCGGTCACCGACTTTAAGGCTTTTAACATCTGGGGCAATTTCTTTAACGATACCAACACCTTCGTGTCCTAGGACGCGTCCTGGTACTTGACCAAAGTCACCATGGGCAACGTGGAGGTCAGTGTGGCAAACACCACAGTATTCAATCTCTACAAGTGCTTCTCCAGTTTCAAGTGGACGGAGTACTTTTTCTTCAACAGCAACACCAGTGCTTTCTGGATTTACAACAACAGCTTTCATAGCTATCCTCCTTGATATTAACTGAGAGCAGGAGAAACAGGACTGGATTGATTTTGTGTCAACAGAGTCGAGTATGACGAGCTCTCTTGTATTTATATGTGAAGTATATCACAAAAGAAAGCCTTTTCCAAGGTTTTGGAGGCAAAAAGTAGAACAATCGATTAACCGGTTGATGAGACTGTGAAAAGAACACAAAGACCAGCTCGCAAGCTGGTCATACTCTTCGAAAATCAAATTCAAACCACGTCAGCTTCGCCTTGCCGTACTCAAGTACTGCCTACGGCTAGCTTCCTAGTTTGCTCTTTGATTTTCATTGAGTATCAGTATGGACTATAAGAATAAGTCTTGCAGGGTTTTGGCAACTCCGTCTTGGTCATTTGTCAAGGAAATTTGCTCATCTGCATAGGGGAGTAGCTCTGGGTTGGCATTTTTCATTGCATAACCTTTCCCAGCAAAAGCAAGCATTTCGGTATCATTGTGCTCATCTCCAAAGGCAATCAAATCTTTTTTGTCGCGGTTCATTACCTTGAGCAAGTAGTCCAAAGCAAAGGCTTTGTTGACACCTTTTGGGGTACACTCAAGGATATTGAGTGGGCCTCCCCATGTATTAATAGAAAGTTGATGCTGGTAGAAGGCGTTCATTTCTTTTGCCAAGGCATACTTGTCACTGGCTCTGGTCTGCAACAGGATACAGTTAGGATCCTTGGTCACCAACTCAGGCTGAAATTGATCTTCAGACTGGAAAGCTTCTACCCCAAATAGTTTGGGATTGGCAATTTCTTCATTGGGATTTGTAATGTAGAATTTTTTACGGTATTCTCCAGCGATAAAATCGGCTTGAATGTCCTCTGAACGTCGAACCATGTCTAGCAGATATTTTTTGTCTACAGTTAGACACTTTTCAAAATCCCAAACTTGGTCTGGTAAATGAGTGAGGGAGCCGTTGAAGTTAATCATAGGAGTGTCTAAGCCTAGTTCACGGTAAAAATCTTTTGACATTCGGTAAGGGCGTCCTGTCGTAATAATAACTTGATGGCCTTTTTCAACAACTTTTTTAATGGTTTTTTTGGTAAAGTCAGAAATTTGACTGTCTGAGTTGAGTAGGGTTCCATCCAGGTCAACTGCAATAATTTTTTTCGTCATAGGGACCTTTCTAGTGTCTTTTCAGATAAGATGTCTACTATTATAACAGAAAGCAGGCAGAAAATCAGATTCGAAACCAAAAAAGAAATTTCATCAAATTCTTAAATAAATCAAACAAAGATATTGAAAAAGTGAATGATAAATGATATAATTCTATTATTGTTCGTAAAAATTAAAAGGAGATTAATAATGGACAAATTATTTAAACTAAAAGAGAACGGTACAGACGTTCGTACAGAGGTTCTCGCTGGTTTAACAACTTTCTTTGCAATGAGTTATATTCTCTTTGTAAACCCACAAATTCTTTCGCAAACAGGAATGCCTGCTCAGGGTGTATTCCTCGCAACGATTATCGGTGCAGTTGCTGGTACCCTGATGATGGCCTTCTACGCTAACTTACCTTATGCCCAAGCGCCAGGTATGGGGCTGAATGCTTTCTTTACCTTTACAGTCGTATTTGGACTTGGTTATTCTTGGCAAGAAGCCCTAGCTATGGTCTTCATCTGTGGGATTATCTCATTGATTATTACCTTGACAAATGTTCGTAAAATGATCATTGAATCGATTCCAAATGCTCTTCGCTCAGCTATTTCAGCTGGTATCGGTGTCTTCCTTGCCTACGTAGGTATTAAGAATGCTGGGCTTTTGAAATTCTCTATCGATCCAGGGAACTACACGGTTGCAGGAGAAGGAGCTGACAAGGCTCAAGCAGCGATTACAGCAAATGCTTCAGCAGTTCCAGGATTGGTCAGCTTTAATAATCCAGCTGTTTTGGTGGCTCTTGCAGGACTTGCTATCACAATCTTCTTTGTCATTAAAGGGATTAAAGGAGGAATTATCCTCTCTATCTTGACAACAACTGTTCTTGCTATCGCAGTTGGTTTGGTAGATTTGTCTAGTATCGATTTTGCTAATAACCATGTTGGTGCAGCTTTTGAAGACTTGAAGACAGTCTTTGGTGCAGCTCTTGGTTCAGAAGGTTTGGGAGCTTTGATTTCAGATACAGCTCGCTTGCCTGAAACTCTGATGGCTATTCTTGCCTTCTCATTGACAGATATTTTTGACACGATTGGTACCTTGATCGGTACAGGTGAAAAAGTTGGTATCGTAGCGACAAATGGTGAAAATCACCAATCAGCTAAGTTGGATAAGGCTCTTTACTCTGACTTGATTGGTACTTCAATTGGTGCCATCGCTGGTACTTCGAACGTAACGACTTATGTTGAGTCTGCTGCTGGTATCGGTGCAGGTGGACGTACTGGTTTGACAGCCTTGGTCGTGGCAATCTGTTTTGCTATCTCAAGCTTCTTTAGCCCACTTCTAGCGATTGTACCAACAGCCGCTACAGCTCCAATCTTGATTATCGTTGGGATTATGATGTTGGCTAGTTTGAAAAATATCCATTGGGATGATATGGCTGAAGCGGTTCCTGCCTTCTTCACATCTATCTTTATGGGATTCAGCTACTCTATCACTCAAGGGATTGCAGTTGGTTTCTTGACTTACACTTTGACTAAGCTTGTCAAAGGTCAAGCTAAAGATGTTCATGTAATGATTTGGATTTTGGATGCCTTGTTTATCCTTAACTACATTAGTATGGCCTTATAATAGGATAACCCAAGGGGATTTTCCCCCTTTTTTAATACAAAGGAGATTGTGATTAGCTCGCAAATATATTCAATGATGTTTATTAAGACTAAGGAGGAAAAATCATGAAGGAGAAGAGTATGTGGAAAGAGATAGTGAACAGGGGCAAATGGGTAATTATTTTTTTAGTAGCCCTTCTTTTTTCTCAGCTTCCTTTGGCTTTGTCCTATTTTCTAACAAGTAGACGATTTCCATTGTTGCAATCAGGACTATTAGTATCTGCCTTATCTTTGTTGGTTTTACTTATATTTATCATCGGAGCTCGAAAATCACAGTTGGCTAGTTTTGGTTTATCGTTTTTCAAGGCTAAGGATTTGGCTAGATTGGCCTTAAGCTATCTAGTGATTCTTGCCTTTAATATTCTTGGTGTAGTCTTACTGCGTTTGATGAATGAAACAACAACCAGCAATCAATCAAATATTAATGATTTGGTCCAGAATAGTTCCTTAATTTCCAGTTTTTTCTTACTGGTTCTAATAGCTCCTATTTGTGAGGAGATTTTATGTCGAGGAGTGATTCCTAAAAAACTCTTTCGTGGTAAAGAAAATGTGGGTTATATAGTCGGTGCTATTATCTTTGCCTTGCTTCATTTACCGACAAATCTACCTTCTCTTCTTATCTATGGAGGAATGTCAACTGTGCTAACTTGGACAGTTTATAAAACCCAACGTTTGGAAATGTCTATCTTACTTCACATGATTGTTAATGGAGTTTTTTTCTGTTTGTTGGCTCTCGTGGTGATTTTGAGTCGGACATTAGGGATCTCTGTTTAAGATTTTTGACAATTGCTTACTTGTTTCTACTGGGAAAAAGATGAATGCAATCGTGTCCATCTTTTTCTTTTTATGGTAAAATAGAGAAATAATATGATGAAAAGCCTTGAGGGAGTGACCGATATGTCAAGTAAAGCCAATCATGCAAAGACAGCTATTTGCGGAATTATCAATGTAACCCCAGACTCCTTTTCGGACGGTGGTCAATTTTTTGCTCTTGAGCAGGCACTCCAGCAGGCTCGTAAATTGATAGCAGAAGGGGCTAGTATGCTAGATATCGGCGGAGAATCGACTCGGCCGGGAAGTAGCTATGTTGAGATAGAAGAGGAAATCCAGCGTGTTGTTCCAGTGATCAAAGCTATTCGCAAGGAAAGTGATGCCCTCATCTCTATTGATACTTGGAAAAGTCAAGTGGCAGAGGCTGCTTTGGCTGCTGGTGCTAATCTAGTCAATGATATCACTGGTCTCATGGGTGATGAAAAAATGGCCCATGTGGTAGCTGAAGCGAGAGCGAAAGTGGTCATCATGTTTAATCCAGTCATGGCGCGACCTCAGCACCCTAGCTCGCTTATATTTCCTCATTTTGGTTTTGGACAAGCTTTTACAGAGGAAGAGTTAGCTGACTTCGAAAAATTGCCAATCGAAGACTTGATGGTGGCTTTCTTTGAACGAGCACTAGCGAGAGCAGAGGAAGCTGGGATTGCTCAAGAAAACATCCTGTTGGATCCAGGAATTGGCTTTGGTCTGACCAAGAAAGAAAATCTGCTTCTTTTACGGGACTTGGATAAACTACATCAGAAGGGCTATCCAATCTTTCTTGGAGTGTCGCGCAAGCGGTTTGTCATCAATATCCTTGAAGAAAATGGTTTTGAAGTCAATCCTGAGACAGAACTTGGTTTCCGCAATCGGGACACGGCTTCGGCTCATGTAACTAGTATTGCTGCAAGACAGGGTGTAGAAGTGGTGCGCGTGCATGACGTAGCTAGTCACAGGATGGCAGTTGAAATTGCCTCCGCCATTCGTTTGGCTGATGAAGCGGAAAATTTAGATTTAAAACAATATAAATAAGATGAAAGAAATCGAAAACAATCAGTGGATTGCTAACTACCGGACGGATCAACCGCATTTTGGCTTGGAACGCATGGTGGAACTATTAGCTTTGCGTGGAAATCCCCATCTCAAACTCAAGGTCATCCATATCGGAGGGACCAATGGCAAGGGTTCTACCATTGCTTTTTTGAAAAATATGCTGGAAAAGCTAGGACTGAGAGTTGGCGTGTTTAGCTCGCCCTATCTCATTCACTACACAGACCAGATTAGCATCAATGGGGAATCCATTCCCAAGGCTAGGCTAGAAGACCTCATAGCAGCCTATAAGTCTTTGTTGGAGGGAGAAGCGGCTGCCAATTTGCAGGGGACAACTGAGTTTGAGATAATTACAGCTATAGCCTATGATTACTTTGCCTCGGAGCAAGTAGATGTGGCTATCATGGAAGTCGGCATGGGTGGACTCTTGGATAGTACC
Source organism: Streptococcus mitis (assembly GCF_047460035.1). Taxonomy (GTDB): domain Bacteria; phylum Bacillota; class Bacilli; order Lactobacillales; family Streptococcaceae; genus Streptococcus; species Streptococcus mitis_DW. The sequence continues at coordinate 26,336 of NZ_JASHHB010000006.1, forward strand.
AATGTCTGCCAGCCAATTTTAACAGGCATCACAACCATTGGACTGGACCATGTAGCCCTACTTGGTGACACCTTGGAAGCCATAGCAGAGCAGAAAGCTGGTATTATCAAACAAGGTATTCCCTTGGTGACAGGTCGTATCGCTCCAGAAGCTTTGGCTATGATTGACCGCATTGCGGAAGAGAAAGATGCGTCGAGACTTGCCTATGGGGCAAATTATCATGTCAGTCACCAAGAGAGTGTGGTTACAGGCGAAGTCTTTGACTATACAAGTGTTGTCAGACAAGGTCGCTTCCAGACTGGCCTGCTTGGTTTGCACCAGATAGAGAATGCTGGGATGGCCATAGCTTTACTTGATACTTTTTGTCAAGAAGATGGTCGAGAACTAGCAAGCAATCACTTGCTTGCTCAAGCCTTGGAAGAAACAAGTTGGCCAGGGCGTTTGGAAATCGTGTCAAGAGATCCCTTGATAATTTTGGATGGGGCCCACAATCCCCATGCTATCAAGGCTTTATTGGTAACCTTGCAAGAACGCTTTGCGGATTATCGTAAGGAAATCCTCTTTACTTGTATCAAAACCAAGGCCTTGGAGGATATGTTGGACTTGCTAGGGGCCATGCCAGATACCGAGCTTACTCTGACACATTTTGAAGATAGTCGGGCGACTGATGAAAACGTTCTGGAAGAGGCAGCTAAGTCTAGAAATCTCAGCTACCAAGGTTGGCAGGATTTTCTAGAGCAGAAATTGACAGATAAAAAAGAAGAGAAAAAAACAGTTTGGATTGTCACAGGTTCCTTGTATTTCTTGAGCCAAGTGAGAGCCTATCTGATGGAGAGGAAAAAAGAGAATGGATAAACAAAAGATTGAAGCAGCTGTAAAAATGATTATCGAGGCTGTCGGAGAGGACGCTAACCGCGAGGGCTTGCAGGAAACACCTGCTCGTGTGGCTCGTATGTACCAAGAGATTTTTTCAGGTCTTGGTCAAACAGCGGAGGAACATTTGTCAAAATCCTTTGAGATTATTGATGATAATATGGTGGTAGAAAAGGATATCTTTTTCCATACCATGTGTGAACACCACTTCTTGCCATTTTATGGTAGAGCGCATATTGCCTATATTCCAGATGGTCGTGTGGCAGGTTTGTCTAAGCTAGCCCGTACGGTTGAAGTTTATTCGAAAAAACCACAAATTCAAGAACGTTTGAATATCGAAGTGGCCGATGCCTTGATGGACTATCTAGGTGCTAAAGGAGCCTTTGTTGTCATTGAGGCGGAACATATGTGTATGAGCATGCGTGGTGTTAGAAAACCAGGCACTGCAACCTTGACGACAGTAGCTCGTGGTCTATTTGAAACAGATAAGGACCTTCGAGACCAAGCTTATCGTTTAATGGGACTATAATACTCTTCGAAAATCAAATTCAAACCACGTCAGCTTTCATCTGCAACCTCAAAACAGTGTTTTGAGCAGCCTGCGGCTAGCTTCCTAGTTTGCACTTTGATTTTTATTGAGTATAAAAAGAATCCGCTTGAAGCGGATTTTTCTAGAAAGGAATCATTATGGATCAACTGCAGATTAAAGATTTGGAAATTTTTGCCTATCATGGTCTTTTTCCTAGTGAGAAAGAATTGGGGCAGAAGTTTGTTATTTCCGCAATCCTATCCTATGATATGACCAAGGCGGCGACAGACTTGGATTTAACAGCCTCTGTCCATTACGGAGAATTGTGCCAGCAGTGGACGGCTTGGTTTCAGGGAACAACTGAGGACTTGATTGAAACGGTAGCCTACAAACTGGTAGAACGTACCTTTGAGGCTTATCCTCTTGTCCAAGAAATTAAGCTGGAACTGAAAAAACCTTGGGCGCCAGTGCATTTGCCACTAGATACTTGCTCAGTAACCATTCATCGCCGCAAGCAACGAGCCTTTATCGCCCTAGGAAGCAATATGGGAGATAAACAAGCAAACTTGAAGCAAGCCATTGAGAAAATGCGAAATCGAGGTATCCATATTCTCAAAGAGTCCAGTGTATTGACGACGGAGCCTTGGGGTGGTGTTGAGCAGGATAGCTTTGCTAATCAAGTGGTTGAGGTTGAAACCTGGTTGCCTGCCCCAGTTCTATTAGAGACCTTGTTAGCCATTGAGTCAGAGATGGGACGGGTGAGAGAAGTACATTGGGGGCCTCGTTTGATTGATTTGGACTTGCTCTTTGTGGAGGATCAGATTCTTTATACAGACGACCTCATCTTGCCTCATCCTTACATAGCGGAACGCCTTTTTGTTCTTGAGTCCTTACAGGAAATTGCGCCTCATTTTATCCATCCGACATTAAAGCAACCGATCCGCAACTTGTATAATGCTTTGAAACAATAGAAAAAACTCTAGTTTTCAGTCGCTTGTAACTGAAGGCTAGAGTTTTTAAAATAGGTCATTTTCTTCTGGGAGGAGGATAGTTTCTCTACCGTCCATATCTAAAACCAGTACTTTCGGGGGATAAAGAGGGTCGAAAGGATGGTTAAAGTCAAAATCAATGGCTGTAGGGAGGTGTTGACTTGAAAAGTGGAAGGTAATTTTTCCTTGGTTATTGAGCAATTGAAACTCGAGTTCCTCCTCCAATTCAAAGACATTTTTTAAGAAGTGGTCGATGATATACCAAAAAGAGTCAATAACATCATCAGGCAAGCTGGTAACAATGCCAAAACTAGCTGACCGCATGTGGGTATTGGTAAAAGCCATATTTCTTCCCCCTTTCTTTTCCCTTATCATACAGTAAATAGGATTAAAAATCAAGAAAAGGTGATTTTTTCTTCATAAACATAGCTTCCTATGAAATTTTTTCAAATAATCTTCAAAAAATGCTTGAAAGTGTTTACAAATAGTGATAAAATGGAATAAGTAGAATCATGAAAACGAAATTTTCATACCGTCTCTTTTTTGGAGTCTCGTGAGGTATGATATAGAAAGGAAATGGAATGAATACAGACGATACAGTAACGATTTATGATGTCGCCCGTGAAGCAGGAGTTTCAATGGCGACGGTTAGCCGTGTAGTCAATGGCAATAAGAATGTAAAAGAGAACACCCGTAAAAAAGTACTCGAGGTGATTGATCGTTTGGATTACCGTCCAAATGCAGTGGCGCGTGGCCTTGCAAGTAAAAAGACAACCACTGTCGGTGTCGTGATCCCCAATATTACCAATGGTTATTTCTCAACACTTGCTAAAGGGATTGATGATATCGCTGAAATGTACAAGTACAATATTGTCCTTGCTAATAGTGATGAGGACGATGACAAGGAAGTTTCAGTTGTCAATACACTGTTTTCTAAGCAAGTGGATGGTATCATTTTTATGGGGTACCACTTGACTGAAAAAATTCGTTCAGAGTTTTCTCGTTCTCGAACACCAGTTGTTCTTGCGGGAACTGTGGATGTAGAGCACCAGCTTCCAAGTGTTAATATTGACTACAAACAAGCAACGATTGATGCAGTAACCTACCTTGCTAAAGAAAATGAGCGCATTGCTTTCGTAAGCGGTCCACTAGTGGATGACATCAATGGTAAGGTTCGTTTGGTTGGCTACAAGGAAGCCTTGAAAAAAGCAGGTATTTCTTATAGCGAAGGATTGGTATTTGAGTCTAAATACACTTATGAAGATGGCTATGCCTTGGCAGAGCGTTTAATTTCATCAAACGCAACTGCAGCAGTTGTAACAGGTGATGAACTGGCAGCAGGTGTCTTGAACGGCCTTGCTGATAAGGGTGTATCAGTACCAGAAGAGTTTGAAATTATTACTAGTGATGATTCGCAAGTCTCACGCTTTACCCGTCCAAACTTGACAACTATTGCCCAACCTCTTTATGACCTTGGCGCTATTAGTATGCGTATGTTGACTAAGATTATGCACAAGGAAGAGTTGGAAGAACGTGAAGTTCTCTTACCTCATGGTTTGACAGAACGTCGTTCAACACGAAAACGGAAATAGAAAAAATCAGGGAATCGTGAAGATTTCCTGATTTGTTTTTAGAGAAGAGACTTACCCTTCCATATAGTCTTTCAAAGCCTGTCCTGTTAGTCCGGCATTGAGGGCGATGAGGAGTTTCAAACGGGCTTTTTGGGCGTTGAGTTCTTTAACAAAGAAGACACCAGATTTTTGCAACTGCACGCCCCCGCCTTGGTAGGCATAAACAGGCTCAGCGATACCGTTAAAACATCGTGAAACAAGGGCGACTGGGATTCCTTTTTGTAGAAGGCTTTCTAATTTTTGAGCCGTTTCTTTGGGAACATTGCCCGCCCCGAAGGCTTGGATAATCAAACCGTCCAATTGTTCCAAATCCAGCATATCAATTAGCTCATCTGTCATACCGGCATAAGCCGAGATGATAGGGACCAATCCTTGTATGTGATCAAGGTCAAAGCGGACACGGGGCTCAGCTGTTTTAAAGTAGAGTATTTCCTGTTTCATGATGAGACCAAGGGGGCCATGTGTTGGGGTCTGGAAGGTACCGACGTTGGTCGTATGTGTTTTGGTGACATACTTGGCAGCGTGGATTTCATCGTTCATAACGACCAAAACTCCTTTGTCAGCAGCCCTGTCATCGCTAGCCACCCTTAAAGCACTCAGATAATTATAAACACCATCACTGCCGAGTTCATTTGAGCTGCGCATGGCCCCTGTTAGAACGATAGGCATATGGGGAACTTCCATGGTATCAAGGAAATAGGCTGTTTCCTCTAAAGTATCGGTCCCGTGTGTGATTACCACTCCATCGTAGTTAGCAGCTTCCTCTTTGATTTTTTGGTAGAGGGCCAGCATATGCTTGGGTTTGATATGAGGGCTTGGCAGGTTAAAAAAGTCCAAGGCGTGGACTTGGATTCCTTCAAGAGGGTTGGACACATGGTTCATGGGATTATCTGAACTTGTCACAACAGCGCCAGAAGCATCGGCCTGCATGGAAATAGTCCCACCCGTATGTAAAACAAGGATTTTCTTAGGCATGATTTACTCACTCTTTCTGAAATGTGGTATAATCATTGTATCACAAAAGGGGAGATTGGGATAGGATGGAAGTCAAAGCGGTTTTTTTTGATATCGATGGAACCTTGGTCAACGATCGCAAGAGTGTTTTGAAATCCACTAAGGACGCGATTAAGATTGTCAAAGAACAAGGGGTGCTTGTCGGCGTAGCGACAGGACGAGGGCCTTTTTTTGTTAAGGAATTGATGGACGATTTGGATCTGGATTTTGCGGTAACCTACAATGGCCAGTATATCTTTACTAAAGACAGGGTCTTGTTCACGAGCCCTATTTCCAAGTTACACTTGCGCCAGCTAATTAGCTATGCTAAAAAAGAGGGCAAGGAGATTGCCCTAGGGACCAAGGATGCCATGTTGGGTTCTAAAATCATGTCCTTTGGTTTGGGTTCTTTTTCCCAACGAATCAGTCGCTTCGTTCCCTCTGTTTTAACTCGGACGGTGAGTCATTCCTTTAATCGTATGGTCAGCAAGGTTGTTCCCCAAAAGGAAGAAGACCTGCTTCATCTGATGAATCAGCCTATCTACCAAGTTTTGATGCTGATGACACCAGAAGAATCTGAGAAGGCAGCAGCTGATTTTGAAGATTTGAAATTGACACGTAGCAATCCTTTTGCAGCAGATGTCATCAATCAAGGAAACTCTAAATTGGAAGGCATTCGACGAGTTGGGAAAGAATATGGTTTTGATCTCAACCAAGTCATGGCCTTTGGTGACTCAGATAACGACCTAGAAATGCTGGCGGGTGTCGGTATGTCGGTCGCTATGGGAAATGGTAGTAGCAGTGTCAAGGAAGTTGCCAAGCACATCACCACCAGCAATCAGCAAGACGGAATCCACAAGGCCCTGGAACATTTTGGTGTTCTGGCCTCAGAAAAAGTCTTTGTCAGCCGTGATTATCACTTCAATAAGGTCAAGACCTTCCACCATATGATGGATGAACGAACCCAAGAAGAACCTCGAGCTTGGGATTTAGAAGGTGCAACCCACAGGGCTGGCTTTAAAATAGAAGAATTGGTGGAATTTGTTAGAGCTGCCAGTCCTTCTGAAGAGGACTTTGGTCAAGCTCTATCGCAACTTCATCAAGCTCTGGATAAGGCAGCAGATAAAGTAGCTAAGAAGACGCCTGCTCAGCAAGATTTGATAGGTCAGGTAGATGCCCTGATTGACACACTTTACTTTACCTACGGTAGTTTTGTCTTGATGGGGGTGGATCCAGAACGTATTTTTGATATTGTTCATCAGGCCAATATGGGGAAAATTTTCCCAGATGGCAAGGCTCATTTTGATCCAGTGACCCACAAAATCTTAAAGCCAGATGATTGGGAAGAAAAATATGCTCCAGAACCTGCTATTAAAAAGGAACTGCAGCGCCAGCTCAAGGCTTATGAACGCCATAAAGAGAGAAATAGACAGTAAACAAAAAGTAAACAAAAAGGAGCTCTGGGCTCCTTTTCTTCGTGATTATAAGGTTTTTTCTTGTTCTCTCACAACCAGCAAATCAACCTTAGCATGGCGGAGAATGTATTCAGATGAAGATCCGACCAAGAGGCGTTCAAAGGCGTTGAGACCAGTGGCGCCAACAAGAATGAGGTCCACTTCCTCAGCATCTGGAATAGTACGTGCCAGTAGGGTCTTTGGATTTCCCATTTCAATGACGATATGAACATCTGTCACACCAGCATCTTTAGCACGTTTTTCGTACTCTTTCATCAGACTTTCAGCGTCGACTTGGAGTTCTTCGTAAACTTCAGCATCAAAGGTGGATACGCTTTGGAGTGCGCGTGTGTCAATGACATGTGCGATGGTGAGTTTAGCGTCGTTTCGTAGAGCAGAATGAACTCCCTTGACAAAAGCCAAGTCTGCTTCTTTAGAACCATCGATTGCGACCATGATATTTTGGTAACGTTGTGCCATAATGAAACCTCCTGAAATTTTCTTACTATAATTGTAAACCTTTTCACTATAGAAGTAAAGCAAAAAAAGTATTTTTCAAAAGAATGTTAGCGATTAAAATCTATATAAATATATGATAAAATAAAAGAAAGGATAGCAGGAAAGAAGTGAAGGGAGGAAGAATGATGAAGCACTCTTTTCAAGAAACAAAAAATTCAAATTTCCTTTATTATGGAATCATCCTAGTTTCAGTCTTGCTAGAAGTTTTCATGATCTGGCAATTAGAGAAGCTAATTCCGCTTCTCTATCCAGGTTTTGTTGGCTTTTTAGTCTTTCACCTACTCTACCATTTTCTATTATTCCTGGTTGCAAAACGAAGTGGGCGTTGGGATTACTTGATGATATGGGGACTTTTCCTCATGTTCAATCTTCTTTATGACTCCTTTTTAGGCTTGCTTTTTCTAGGTTTATCTTTTGGTATGTGATGTGACTTTCGCAAATTACCTGCTATCTCCCCTGTCTTGGCCTCGCTTTTAGCGAGGCTTTTCTCCTATACGAAACTAGTAACACATTTCAGTAAACTTGTCGCATTTTCTTTCTAGTGGTATAATGTTACTATCCTGATGAATTGAGGAAACAAGATGAAAGAATATAACAAGTCTAGTAAGTTAGAGCATGTTGCTTATGATATCCGTGGTCCTGTTTTGGAAGAAGCCATGCGGATGCGAGCAAATGGAGAAAAGATTTTACGTCTGAATACAGGAAATCCAGCAGAATTTGGCTTTACAGCGCCAGACGAGGTCATTCATGACTTGATTATGAATGCGCGTGATAGTGAAGGTTATTCTGACTCAAAAGGGATTTTCTCAGCCCGTAAGGCTATCATGCAGTATTGCCAATTGAAAAAATTTCCAAACGTAGATATTGATGATATCTACCTTGGAAATGGTGTCAGTGAGTTGATTGTCATGTCTATGCAGGGGCTTTTGGACAATGGGGATGAGGTCTTGGTGCCTATGCCAGACTATCCTCTCTGGACAGCGGCTGTCAGCCTAGCTGGAGGAAATGCCGTTCACTATATCTGTGATGAGGCTGCAGAATGGTACCCAGATATTGACGATATCAAGTCAAAAATCACTTCCAATACCAAGGCAATCGTCCTTATCAATCCAAACAATCCAACTGGAGCCCTTTATCCTAAGGAACTTTTGTTGGAGATTATTGAGATTGCCCGTCAAAACGATTTGATTATCTTTGCGGATGAAATTTACGACCGCATGGTCATGGATGGACATGTGCATACGCCTGTAGCGAGCTTGGCACCAGATGTCTTCTGTGTCAGCATGAATGGTTTATCAAAATCGCATCGTATCGCTGGTTTCCGTGTGGGTTGGATGGTCTTGTCTGGCCCTAAGACACATGTTAAAGGCTATATCGAAGGGCTCAATATGCTGTCCAATATGCGCCTTTGCTCTAATGTTTTGGCTCAACAAGTCGTACAAACTTCCTTGGGCGGTCACCAATCAGTCGATGAATTGCTCCTTCCTGGTGGACGAATTTACGAGCAAAGAAATTTCATCTATAATGCCATTCAGGATATCCCAGGTTTGTCTGCGGTTAAACCCAAGGCTGGACTCTATATCTTCCCTAAAATCGACCGCAATATGTACCGTATCGATGATGATGAGCAGTTTGTTCTTGATTTCTTGAAGCAGGAAAAGGTTCTCTTGGTTCATGGTCGAGGCTTTAACTGGCAGGAACCAGACCATTTCCGTATCGTTTACCTTCCTCGTGTTGATGAACTAGCCCAAATCCAAGAAAAGATGACTCGTTTCTTGAAACAGTATCGTAGATAGGGCTTACATTCGAAAAAGCTGGAAACATTTGCCTAGAGCTATTGACAAAAGTAAAAGAATCAGATAGAATAGTAAAGTATGTTTAGTAACTGATCACTTTATAGCCGGCTAAACGAATACAAAATCTATGAGGAGGTATTCATCGTGAAACGTACTTATCAACCAAGTAAACTTCGTCGTGCGCGCAAACACGGATTCCGTAACCGTATGTCAACTAAAAACGGTCGTCGCGTATTGGCAGCTCGTCGTCGTAAAGGACGCAAAGTTTTGGCTGCATAATCCAAACGAATTATATCAAAAATCAGTAGGAACTCGAGTCTACTGATTTTTATTTTTGTAAAAAAGTTCAAAATACTTTATATTTTTGCTCAAATAGTGTATAATATTTCACATACTGTAAAAAATGGAGAATAATCATGAAGAAATCAAAAGTTATGCTTTTTGGAGCTATGGCTTTGACAGCAGGTCTAGCTCTAGCGGCATGCGGGTCATCCCAATCAAGCAATGCAGACAAGACATATTCTTATATCTTTGTCAGCAACCCTGATACCTTGGATTACATTACCTCTACACGAGACTCTACATCTAGTATTACAACCAACTTGATTGATGGTTTGTTAGAAAATGACCAGTATGGCAATCTCATCCCATCTATGGCTGAGTCATGGACAGTGTCAAAAGATGGCTTGACTTACACTTATAAGATCCGTCAGGGAGCTAAATGGTACACTTCAGAAGGAGAAGAGTATGCGGACGTAACAGCTCATGACTTTGTTACTGGTCTCAAGTATGCGGCTGATAAAAAGGCTGAAAACTTGTACTTGGTACAAGACTCTATCAAGGGTCTAGCAGACTATGTTGAAGGAAAATCATCTGATTTTGGAACTGTTGGTGTTAAGGCAGTGGACGATTACACGCTACAATACACTCTCAACCAACCTGAGACTTATTGGAACTCTAAAACAACAGCAAGTATCCTTAATCCTGTAAATGAAGCCTTCTTGAAGTCTAAGGGAGATGACTTTGGAAGTGTGACACCATCAAGCATCTTGTCAAATGGTCCGTACTTGTTTAAATCTTTCTCATCAAAATCTTTGATTGAGTTTGATAAAAACCCTAATTACTGGGATAAGGACAAGGTCAAAATTGAGAAAGTGAAACTATCTTTCTTTGACGGTTCTGACCAAGACAGCATTGCTAGAGGTTTCTTGGATGGTAATTATACAGATGGCCGTATTTTCCCAACAAGTTCAGTCTTTGCTGAACTCAAGAAGGGAAATGAGGACAAGATTACCTACACACCGCAAAACTCAGTTACTTTCTATTATCTTTTCAACGTTAATCGTCAAAGCTACAAGCAAACTATGAAACAGTCTGATAAGGAAAAGACAGATTCACGCGCAGCTATGCAGAATAAAGATTTTCGTCAGGCCATTAACTTTGCCTTTGACCGTCATGCTTATGCAGCACAGACAAATGGTGAAGATGGAGCAGACCGTATCTTGCGTAACACAGTTACACCAAGTAACTTTGTCCAAGTTGGCGAAAAGAACTTTGGTGATATTGTCAATGAAAAAATTGTCAACTACGGTAAAGATTGGGCAAATATTAACCTAAACGATGGTAAGCAAGCCTTCTTGAACCCAGACAAGGCCAAAGAGAAGTTTGCGAAGGCCAAAGAAAGTCTGCAAGCTCAAGGAGTAACCTTCCCAATTCATTTGGATATGCCAGTTGACCAGACTGCTAAATTAGATGTGCAACAGGCCGGCTCTTTCAAACAAACAGTGGAAGAAACCCTTGGTAAGGAGAATGTGGTCATCGATGTTATCCAACTTTCTCCAGATGAAAAAGACCAAGCAACCTACTTTGCAGATACAGCAGAACAAAAAGACTACGATATCGACATCTCAGGATGGGGTGGAGACTACTCAGATCCTAAGACTTACCTAGCTATTCTTGATCCAGAGACAGGTTCTCAGTTGAAAAACATGGGCTTGTCTGAAGGAAAAGACAAGGAAGTTAAGGACAAGATAGGTCTTTCTGACTATAAGAAACTCTTGGATCAGGCAGATGCGGAAATCACAGATACTCAGGCTCGCTATGAAAAATATGCTGAAGCCCAAGCTTGGTTGACAGATAGCGCCCTCTTCCTACCAGTTCAAAGTGGTGGAGCTAATCCAATCTTCCGTAAGACTGTACCGTTTACAGGCCCATTCTCATTCGTTGGGAATAAAGGAAATGCTGACAACTACAAATATGTTGAACTGCAAAAAGAGCCAGTAACCGCTAAACAGTACCAAGAACTCTATGAAAAATGGCTGAAAGAAAAAGCTGAGTCAAATAAAAAAGCTCAGGAAGATTTAGCTAACCACATTCAATGATATTCCTAGTCACGCTTTTCAGTTAATACTCTTCGAAAATCTCTTCAAACCACGTCAGCGTTGCCTTACCGTAGGTATGTTACTGACTTCGTCAGTTTCATCTACGACCTCAAAGCAGTGCTTTGAGCAGCCTGCGGCTAGCTTCCTAGTTTGCTCTTTGATTTTCATTGAGTATAAGTATAGTGACTAGATTCAGAAAAGGCCTTACCAGATGCTTATTGGTTCTGGTAGGGCCTTTTCTTTATTCTTTTAAGTGATAAGAGTAGCTAGCGACAACGACGTCTTGGTGCCAACGAAGGGCGTATTTGAGTTTGAGACTCATCTGATTGTGCAGGATATTTTGCCAAGGTTTATTAGGGATAAACTGGGGTACCAGAACAGTGACTGTATAGTTCTTTTTCTGAGCTTCCTCGGAAATCCGTTTGACATACTTGACAGTAGGGGTAATGATATCGCGGTAGCTGGTCTTGATATTTTTCAGAGTAATGGTCGGGAAGTAATCGGCAAATTCTTGGAGAATTTCTTGGTCTTTTTCTGCTGTTTCCTTTGTAGAAATGTGCATGGCTAAGACTTCGTCACCGATACTTTGGGCATAGTTAATGGCTCCGACGCTGACTCTGGTAACATTTCCTACTAGGACGAGGACAAGATTGCCATCGTAGGTACGTTTTTCGATTCCTTCATAGAGTCGCAGTTGTTGGGCTACTTTTTGGTAATGACTGTGAATTGCTAAGAAGAGTAGGGTGAGTACGAGAATAATCGGGAAGAAGGGCCAGATATCACTGAGACGGAAAAAGAGCAAGATTAGTACAATCGCGTAGCAAATGATTGCCCCAAGGATATTAGCAAGAGCAGGTTTTAAGAAATTTGCTCCTTTTTCTTTTTTCCAATGGCGAATCATCCCAGTCTGAGAAAGGGCAAAGGGCACGAATACACCGATAGTATAGAGAGGAATCAAACGTTCGGTATTGCCATTAAAAATGAGAAGAAGAATCATAGCCCCAAAAGCCAAAGTTAAAATTCCATTGGAGTAGCCTAGGCGGTCTCCTTTTTCCATAAAGAGGTGGGGCATGTACTTGTTTTTAGCCATATTGTAGGCCAGCATAGGGAAGGCTGAAAAGCCAGTATTTGCTGCTACGGCCAAAATCAAGGCTGTGGAGAATTGGAAGGTATAATAGCCAAGGTGACCTAAGAAGGAATTACCAAGGATGCCTTGAGCCATCTGTGAGAGGATGGTTTCTCCGTGTTGCGGCATAATCCCCATCCAGTAGTTTAGGAAGGTAATGCCTGCAAAAAGAAAACCTAAAATCAGTGACATAATGGTCAAGGTTTGAGCGGCATTCTTTTCTTTTGGAGCCTTGAAAAAGGGAACGGCATTTGAAATAGCTTCAACCCCTGTAAGAGAGGCAGATCCGCTGGTAAAAGCTCTTAGAACGAGAACGATAGACAGGCTCGGAACAGCATGCCCAATAGGTGAAGTTGCCTGATAGCTGAGAGAACCTGTCATTAGTTGAAAGATTCCATAGAGCAAGAGAAAGACAGTGCTGATGATAAAGAGATAGACAGGAATCATCAGTGAACTGGCAGATTCTTTTAAGCCCCGTAAGTTCAAGAGCATGAGCAAGCAAACCAGAAAAATGGAGATGTGGAGGTTGTAAGGGTGAAGAGCAGGGAGAGCTGCTGTGATAGCGTCAGCTCCAGAAGCAACAGACACCGCTACGGTCAACATATAGTCAACCAGAAGACTACCTCCAGCAATCAAGCCAAGTTGGGGAGATAGATTTTCTCGAGTAACCATATAAGCCCCTCCTCCTTGAGGGTAGGCGTGGATTATTTGACGGTAGGAGACGGTCAGACTGGCTAGGAGCAGGAGGACAAAAAGGCCGATAGGAAGGCTCCACCATATAGCAAGTGGAGAGAGACTAGCCAAGACGAGGACTACTTGCTCAGGCCCATAGGCAATGGAAGATAGAGCGTCGCTTGACAACATGGCCAAGGCCTGCATTTTTCCCAGCAGACCTCCCTCGCCTTCTGTTAAGGATTTAAGAGGACGACCGATAAAAGTCTGTTTTAATTTTGTAAACATGGTATTTTCCTTTTCTGAAAATTTCAATAAGTGCTATTATACTGCTTTGGGAAAATAGCGTCAAGAGAGGACGATGGATTTTAGAATATTTTGTACAGATGAGGAGAGAGGTCAGTTTTTTTGCTATAATAGTAGATAGAAAACGAGGTTAGAAGAGATGATTTTTGATACACATACACACTTGAATGTAGAAGAATTTGCAGGTCGTGAGGCAGAAGAAATTACCTTGGCTGCTGAGATGGGTGTGACACAGATGAATATTGTTGGTTTTGATAAACCGACGATTGAGCGTGCTTTGGAGTTGGTGGATGAGTACGACCAACTCTACGCGACTATTGGTTGGCATCCGACAGAAGCGGGGACTTACACGGAGGAGATTGAAGCCTACTTGCTTGATAAGCTCAAGCATCCAAAGGTAGTTGCCTTGGGTGAGATTGGTTTGGATTACCATTGGATGACAGCGCCAAAAGAGGTGCAGGAGCAGGTTTTTCGCCGTCAGATTCAGTTATCTAAGGACTTGGATTTGCCTTTTGTAGTTCATACCCGTGATGCGTTGGAAGATACCTATGAGATTATCAAGAGCGAGGGCGTTGGTCCTCGAGGTGGTATCATGCATTCATTTTCAGGGACGCTTGAGTGGGCAGAGAAGTTTGTCGAGCTTGGTATGACCATTTCCTTCTCAGGAGTGGTGACTTTCAAGAAGGCAACTGACATCCAAGAAGCAGCTAAAGAGTTACCTTTGGACAAGATTTTGGTGGAAACGGATGCTCCCTACTTGGCTCCTGTTCCTAAACGTGGTCGTGAAAATAAAACAGCCTACACTCGCTATGTAGTGGACTTTATCGCTGACTTGCGTGGCATGACGGCAGAAGAGCTAGCGGCGGTAACAACTGCAAATGCGGAGCGAATTTTTGGATTGGATAGCAAATAATGAAAGAAAAAATTTCTCAAGTTATCGTGGTCGAAGGGCGCGATGATACGGCCAATCTCAAACGTTACTTCGATGTAGAGACCTATGAGACCCGAGGTTCTGCCATCAATGATCAGGATATAGAGCGGATTCAGCGCTTGCACCAACGTCATGGAGTCATTGTCTTTACAGACCCAGATTTTAATGGGGAGCGGATTCGGCGCATGATCATGACGGCCATTCCAACGGTTCAGCATGCCTTCCTCAAACGAGATGAAGCTGTTCCCAAGTCCAAAACCAAGGGGCGTTCTCTGGGAATTGAGCATGCCAGCTATGAAGATTTGAAAACGGCTCTAGCTCAGGTGACAGAACAATTTGAACATGAGAGTCAGTTTGACATCAGTCGTAGCGACTTGATTCGCCTTGGTTTTCTAGCAGGGTCAGACAGCCGTAAGCGCAGAGAATATCTAGGAGAGGCTCTCCGAATCGGCTATTCCAACGGCAAGCAACTCCTCAAACGCCTAGAGTTGTTTGGGGTCACCTTGGCGGAAGTGGAAGAAGCTATGAAATCTTATGAGTAGGAAAGATGTAGCCGTTACAATTTTTTAAGTTTCACAGTATTTTTCGAAGCAGGTAGAAGAGGAGGCGTCTAATGTTAATTGGTCAAAAAATTAAAGAGATTCGGATAGAAAAAGGAATTAGTCGTCCAGATTTTTGTGGAGATGAGCAAGAACTGACAGTTCGTCAACTGTCGCGAATTGAAAGTGGAGCTTCGCAACCGAGTTTGCCCAAGTTAGACTATATTGCTCGCCGGTTAGGAGTTCCAGCTTATAGCCTTATGCCGGATTTTTCAGCTCTTCCTTCTGCTTATTTAGAATTGAAATACCAGATTTTACGTGAACCAATCTATGGTAAAGAAGAGGAGTATGATAAGAAGGAAGCGTGTTTGGAAGAGATAGAGGATTTATTTTATGAGCAACTTCCTAATGAGGAAAAAATATGGTTTGAAGCTACTAGAGCAACGATAGATGTTATTCGAAGCGGACGACCAGAATATGGGGAAACCGTACTGGACGATTATTTTAAAATAATTTATGATAAGGAATTGTTTTTGATAAATGAATTAGAAGTTATCAACTTATATTTTGCTATAGTGCTTACAAAGATAAAACAAGGTCAAAATCAGATTGAAGAAATTAACAGAATTCATTCGTTTTTAGTTCGTTTGACAAATCATGTAGAATTAATTGCACCAGAATATCTGTTTGCTTTAAGTAACACTTTGTTTTCGGGTCTAGCCTGTTTGGATAATTTGTCGTCTTATGATTCACTCGAAGCTTATATCTTTAGCCTTAATCATATAATGGAAAAAACACAAGATTTTCAGAAGAAACCAATTATATTAATGTTGGAGTGGAAATTATCTCTAATAATAAACAATGATTATGTTTCTGCCGAACAGTTCTATCAGAAATCGAAGCTATTTGCTGATATAATAGAAAATTCTTATTTAGTTACTATGTTGGAGAAACAATGGCAAGAAGATTTAAAAAAATATTTATAAACATAGTGAATCAGTGACAAAAATGTCCTTGTTCTAGTATTGAAATAGTTCTAAAGTTCGTCTTTAGGACTGTTTTTATATATAAGCTAAAAATGACACGAAATGGTTCTATTTTAAGGACATTGATGTCCTTTGAGTTTATTTAAGAATAATTTATAATTAATAAAAATGTGAAAGGAGATTACAGTATGAACTTTTTTAGTTTATTTTATTTAGTTACTTGGTGGTTTAAATAAAATTTAGTTATGTCTACTTAGTCTCAAAAAATTTATTCATAACATATAATAAATACAACTTGATAGACTAAATTAGAAAAATAAGGAGAGGATACCATGAGGTGTTGCTTTGAAAAGGTCTATGATCCATGACTTAGTTTTACTTGAATAGAAAATGGACAATATATAATAAATATTTATGATAAAATAAAAAATAGAGGAGTATCAATATGAAACAAACAGTTAAAAAATTAGCCCTTGTAGCGAGCATTGCAGCAACATTAGGTGGAAGTGTAGCAGTAGTATCGGCCGCGGTTAAGTATCCAGATGGTGGTGTCTGGACGTATGGTTCAGGTGACGGAGGTGCTTACTCAAACTACTATCACTCTTCAGAATATCATAGCTCAACAGTTGTTAGTAGAAAAACTGGTTCATCTGATAAGGGATATGCTGGTGCTGGAGGGACTTCTCGTGCATGGATTCGTACTTCTTGGGGAGAGAAAGTTGCATTCTACTATAATGTTTAGAATGGTATAGCCCTATTGTTTAGCTTTACTTGGTCACCTTCTCACTAAGTGACCAAGTAACTTTTTGGAGGAAATGATGAAACGTTTATTTATTTTGATTTCAATGGTATTGGTATCGCTTTATATGGTGATAACTTCCGTTGACCATCGAGAAGAGATTTTATTTGGTAACTATCCTTCTGTTGATGTGACAGGAATGGTGATAAATCAACCAGTAGCTAGTCGCGAAGAGGTGACAGAGGCTTTGAGTCACTTGGCGGTAGAGCATAATAGTCTCATCGCCCGTCGGATTGTTGAGCCAAATGAAGCTGGAGAAACACGCTTTATCTATGCCACTTATGGTGAGGGAGAGCTTCCAGAAGGTCTGACCATTTCCTCCAAGGAGAGTTCAGAAACGAGTGATTTATTAGGGTCTTACTTGATTGTGTCAGGAAGTTTGGATGGAGTGAGTTTACAGACCACCTTGAAAGAACTTGGTTATCAAGGCTTTGTTTCGAATGGAGAAGATCCATTTTCGATAGTCTTATTATTGGCGGCCACCCCTATGGGGCTACTGAGTCTAGCTATTTTTCTGCTGACCTTTATGAGTCTGACCCTGATTTATCGGATCAAGTCCCTTCGTCAAGCAGGGATTCGCTTAATAGCTGGTGAGAGCTTGTTTGGGGTGGCTCTCAGACCAGTGTTAGAAGATGTGAGACAGCTTATCTGCTCAGTGCTGGTATCCAGTCTTTTGGGATTGGGGATTCTCTGGTATCAAGGTGCCTTGTTTATGGCAACGGTACAACTGGTCATCATTGGTCTTTTGCTTTATGGATTGGCCTTGGTAGGGATTTCTACCTTATTAAGTATCGTGTATCTACTTGGTTTACAAGAAAATAGTCTGGTGGATCTATTGAAAGGGAAACTCCCTCTCAAACGTATGATGAC
The DNA here is from genome assembly GCF_047460035.1 of Streptococcus mitis. Taxonomy (GTDB): domain Bacteria; phylum Bacillota; class Bacilli; order Lactobacillales; family Streptococcaceae; genus Streptococcus; species Streptococcus mitis_DW. Next base: position 43,730 of record NZ_JASHHB010000006.1, read on the forward strand.
ATTGATGATGGTGGGGCAACTCTTGGCCGTGCTGGTGGTCGGCTCGAGTGCGACTGCTCTCCTACCCCACTACCGTGAAATGCAGGAAATGGAGAGAGCTAGCGATAAATGGAGCCAGTCCTCAGACCGTTACCGTCTATCCTTTGGTTGGTCTAGTGCATTTGCCGATGAAGAAGGAATGCGTAAGGATAATCGTGAGTGGCAGACATTTACTGAAGAACGGTTAGCCAATACAGACTCTTTTTATATTATGAGCAATGTTGACAATTTCTCAGATGGAGCAGAAGTGGACCTAGATGGCAATCGTCTCAATGACTACACACCGTCAGGGAATGTCATCTATGTCTCACCGCGCTATCTGATAGAAGAAAAGATTACCGTTTCTTCAGAGTTTATGGATAAGATGCAAAACTTGTCTGAGGGAGAGTTTGGGCTGATCTTGCCTGAGAGCTTGCGAGAGCAGTCTGCCTACTATCAAGGATTATTTACAGATTACCTGCAAAACTTTTCATCTGAAAGTGTAGAAGTGACGAGTCAGAAACACTACCTCCCACAGGTAACGCTAGCTTTTACAGAAACAGGACAGGAACGCTTCCTCTATAACGATGGGTACAAGACGACACGCCAGTACCTAAAAGATCCGATTATTGTAGTTTTAACGCCGCAAGCGACTGGAACAAGACCTGTTGCAGGGATGTTATGGGGAACTACGGCTAATAGTGCCTTGAAATTAGATCAATATCAAGACAGCATCACAGCTCTAAAAGAGCAAGGTCTGTATCACAAGGTCTCTTATTTGGTAAAAAGCCAGCTATTTTTTGCCAAGGTACTAAATGACAAACGGATGGAGTTCTACTCTCTCCTTATTGGGACTATTTTGACTCTATCTACGGCTATCTTGTTATTTGATTCCATGAATCTTCTCTATTTTGAGCAGTTTAGACGGGAGATCATGATTAAACGTCTTTCTGGTATGACAATCTATGAGCTTCATGGCAAGTACTTACTGGCGCAAGGAGGAGTTCTCTTACTTGGGCTAATCCTATCTAGTGTTTTGACAGGAGATAGCTTGATTAGCGCTCTAGTTGTAGCTTTGTTTACGCTTAACGCTCTGTTGATTTTAGTTAGACAGGATAAAAAAGAAGAAGCTGGTAGCATGGCAGTATTGAAAGGAAAATAAGATGATTGATATTCAAGGATTGGAAAAGAAGTTTAATGACCGCGCGATTTTCTCTGGTTTAAACCTCAAGCTGGAGAAGGGCAAGGTTTATGCCTTAATCGGTAAGAGTGGAAGCGGAAAGACGACTCTGCTGAATATCTTAGGTAAACTAGAAAAGATAGATGGAGGAAGGGTTCTCTATCAGGGGAAAGATTTAAAAACCATTCCCACTCGTGAGTATTTTCGAGACCAGATGGGCTATCTCTTTCAAAATTTTGGCCTCTTAGAAAACCAATCAATCAAAGAGAATTTGGATTTGGGCTTTGTTGGTCAGAAAATCTCAAAAGTAGAACGTTTGGAAAGGCAAGTGGAGGCTTTAGAAAAAGTTAATCTAGGGTATTTGGATCTAGAACAAAAAATTTATACCTTATCTGGGGGAGAGGCTCAACGAGTTGCCCTTGCGAAGACTATTTTGAAAAATCCACCCTTGATTTTGGCAGATGAACCAACAGCAGCTCTTGATCCTGAAAATTCAGAGGAGGTTATGAATCTCTTGGTGGGCTTGAAAGATGAAAATCGAATGATCATCATTGCGACCCATAATCCCCTAGTCTGGAATAAGGCCGATGAAATCATTGATATGAGGGAGCTTGCTCATGTGTGAAAAAATCCGTATTCGCAGGGTATCTGATTATCCTAGTGCCAGAGGTGGTTTAGAAGATATTCTCATCATGGAAAATATGACCAATCATCTCCTTTTGGTTCAAATCCGAGTGAATGGCTATTTGCTTGATTTTGCTAGTATTGAAGGGCAAAGGCAAAAGCATTATCGTTTGAAAAATTTACCTCAAACGGTTGAACTGACAGTGGACGACGTGGAGGAGGATGTAGATTTGACCCTACCTGAAAATCGAAGTTATAAAGAAGCTGATTTTTTCGAACGGATGTTTCGAGAGAACCGCTAAGTCCACCTTTAAAGATTTTCAAGACTATCTTTCTTCATGAGAGAAGATAGTTTTTTGGTATGATTTTCACCCCCAAAATACAAGGGGAATGTGTTACAATAGTAGTAACAGATAATAGAAAAGAGAATAGATGAGAATTGCAGATTATAGCGTGACCAAGGCAGTACTGGAGCGTCACGGTTTTACCTTTAAAAAGTCCTTTGGGCAAAATTTCTTGACTGATACCAATATCCTACAAAAAATCGTGGATACGGCTGAAATTGATGACCAGGTTAATGTTATCGAAATTGGGCCAGGGATTGGTGCCTTGACGGAGTTTCTGGCTGAGCGTGCAGCAGAGGTCATGGCCTTTGAGATTGACCACCGTTTGGTGCCGATTTTGGCAGATACCTTGCGTGATTTTGATAATGTGACCGTGGTCAACGAGGACATTCTTAAAGTTGATTTGGCGCAACATATCCAGAATTTTAAAAATCCTGACCTGCCAATCAAGGTAGTGGCTAATTTGCCTTACTACATCACGACACCTATTCTCATGCACTTGACCGAAAGTGGGATTCCTTTTAGTGAGTTTGTGGTCATGATGCAAAAAGAGGTAGCTGACCGAATTTCAGCCCAGCCTAATACCAAGGCTTACGGTAGCTTGTCGATTGCGGTGCAGTATTACATGACAGCTAGGGTTGCCTTCATCGTGCCGCGTACAGTCTTTGTGCCAGCGCCAAATGTGGACTCAGCCATTTTGAAAATGGTGCGTCGTCCAGAGCCAGCCGTAGCAGTAGAAGACGAGAACTTCTTCTTCAAGGTTTCCAAGGCTAGTTTTACCCATCGCCGTAAGACCTTGTGGAACAACTTGACAGGTTACTTTGGCAAGACTGAAGAGGTCAAGGATAAGCTGACCAAGGCATTGGATCAGGCAGGCTTATCTCCATCTGTGCGTGGGGAAGCCCTCAGCTTAGCAGAATTTGCCAGCCTAGCAGATGCGCTTAAAGGGCAAGGACTCTAAGATGCAGGGACAAATCATTAAAGCCTTGGCGGGGTTCTATTATGTGGAGAGTGAGGGTCAGGTTTATCAAACACGCGCGCGTGGGAATTTCCGTAAAAAAGGCCATACCCCTTATGTTGGGGACTGGGTAGATTTCTCTGCTGAGGAAAATTCAGAAGGTTATATCCTCAAAATTCACGAACGGAAAAACAGTCTGGTTCGTCCGCCTATTGTCAATATTGACCAAGCTGTGGTAATCATGTCAGTCAAGGAACCGGACTTCAACAGCAATTTGCTGGATCGGTTCTTGGTTCTTTTGGAACATAAGGGCATCCATCCCATCGTCTATATTTCTAAAATGGACTTGCTGGAAGATAGAGGAGAACTGGATTTTTATGAACAGGCTTATGGTGACATCGGCTATGACCTTGTGACCAGTAAGGAAGAACTTTTGCCCTTGTTGACAGACAAGGTTACAGTCTTTATGGGCCAGACTGGTGTTGGAAAATCAACTCTTCTCAATAAAATCGCACCGGATCTTAATCTTGAAACAGGAGAAATCTCAGACAGTCTGGGTCGCGGGCGCCATACTACTCGAGCTGTTAGTTTTTACAACCTCAATGGGGGTAAAATTGCAGACACGCCAGGATTCTCATCGCTGGATTATGAAGTATCAACGGCTGAAGACCTCAATCAGGCTTTCCCAGAGATTGCTAGTGTTAGTCGAGACTGTAAATTCCGCACTTGTACCCATACTCATGAACCATCTTGCGCAGTTAAGCCGGCTGTTGAAGAAGGTGCCATTGCCACCTTCCGTTTTGACAACTACCTGCAATTCCTTAGCGAAATTGAAAATCGCAGAGAAACCTATAAAAAAGTCAGCAAAAAAATTCCAAAATAAGGAGAAGCCTATGTCTCAATACAAGATTGCTCCGTCAATTCTGGCAGCAGATTATGCCAACTTTGAACGTGAAATCAAACGCCTAGAAGCAACTGGGGCAGAGTATGCCCATATCGATATCATGGATGGTCACTTTGTACCACAAATTAGTTTTGGTGCAGGTGTGGTTGCAGCTCTTCGTCCTCATAGTAAGATGGTCTTTGACTGCCACTTGATGGTAGCTAATCCAGAGCATCATTTAGAGGATTTTGCGCGTGCAGGTGCGGATATCATCAGCATCCATGTTGAAGCAACGTCTCATATCCACGGAGCCCTCCAAAAGATTCGTTCACTTGGTGTTAAACCTTCAGTTGTTATCAATCCTGGTACGCCTGTTGAAGCCATTAAACACGTGCTTCACCTAGTTGACCAAGTCTTAGTCATGACAGTGAACCCTGGATTTGGGGGACAAGCCTTTCTACCTGAAACTATGGATAAGGTTCGTGAGTTGGTTGCCCTTCGTGAGGAAAAAGGCTTGAACTTTGAAATCGAAGTCGATGGTGGGATTGATGACCAAACTATTGCTCAAGCCAAAGAAGCTGGTGCGACTGTTTTTGTAGCAGGTTCCTATGTCTTTAAGGGAGATGTCAATGAGCGAGTACAAACTCTCAGAAAACAACTGGACTAGAGTTGCCGTTTTTGCAGGCGGAGAACGCGGTCACTACCGGACGGATTTTGATTACTTTGTCGGTGTGGATCGAGGCTCGCTCTGGGTCTTGGAAGAAAATCTGCCTCTCGCTCTAGCAGTTGGAGATTTTGATTCTGTCACTGCAGAAGAGCGACAGGTGATTAAAAAACGAGCTCAGCATTTTGTCCAAGCGAGACCAGAAAAAGATGATACAGATTTGGAATTGGCTCTCTTGACCATTTTTAAACAAAATCCTCAGGCTCAAGTCACTATTTTCGGTGCTTTGGGTGGCCGTATTGACCATATGTTGGCTAACGTCTTTCTGCCTAGCAATCCAAAGTTGGCCCCCTATATGCGTCAGATAGCGATTGAGGATGGGCAAAATTTGATTGCCTATTGTCCAGAAGGAACCAGTCAGCTTGAACCGCGTTCAGATTATGACTACCTAGCCTTTATGCCAGTTCGGGATAGCCAGTTGACCATTCTTGGTGCCAAGTATGAGTTGACAGAGGAAAATTTTTTCTTTAAAAAAGTGTACGCTTCTAACGAATATATAGATAGGGAAGTTTCGGTGACTTGCCCAGATGGCTATGTGGTTGTCTTGCATAGCAAGGACAGGAGGTAAGATGGAAAGTTTACTTGTTCTATTATTAATTGCCAACCTAGCTGGTCTCTTTCTGATTTGGCAGAGGCAGGATAAGCAGGAAAAACATCTGACCAAGAGCTTGGAGGATCAGGCAGATCATCTGTCAGACCAGTTGGATTATCGTTTTGAACAAGCCAGACAAGCCAGCCAGCTGGATCAAAAAGATTTGGAAGTGGCTGTCAGCGATCGTTTGCAAGAAGTGCGAATGGAGTTGCACCAAGGTCTGACCCAAGTCCGTCAAGAAATGACAGACAATCTCCTCCAAACTAGGGATAAGACTGACCAACGCCTCCAAGCCCTGCAGGAATCAAATGAGCAACGTTTGGAACAAATGCGCCAGACGGTCGAGGAAAAGTTGGAAAAGACCTTACAGACACGCTTGCAGGCTTCCTTTGAGACAGTTTCCAAGCAACTGGAGTCGGTCAATCGTGGTCTGGGAGAAATGCAGACAGTTGCCCGCGATGTTGGTGCTCTCAATAAGGTTCTCTCTGGAACCAAGACGCGAGGAATTCTGGGAGAATTGCAACTGGGGCAAATCATCGAAGACATCATGACACCAGCCCAGTATGAACGAGAATACGCAACAGTTGAAAACTCTAGCGAACGAGTGGAGTATGCCATCAAATTACCTGGACAGGGCGACCAGGAATATGTCTACCTACCAATCGACTCTAAATTTCCACTGGCAGATTATTACCGCTTGGAAGAAGCCTATGAAGCAGGTGATAGGGACGAGATTGAACGCTGCCGTAAGTCACTCCTAGCAAGCGTCAAGCGCTTTGCTAAGGATATCAAGAGTAAGTACATAGCCCCACCTCGGACGACCAATTTTGGAGTCTTGTTTGTTCCGACAGAAGGACTTTACTCAGAGATTGTTCGCAATCCGATCTTCTTTGATGATTTGAGACGAGAGGAGCAGATTATTGTCGCAGGTCCAAGTACCTTATCAGCCCTTCTCAATTCCCTATCAGTTGGCTTCAAGACCCTCAATATCCAAAAGAGTGCTGACCATATTAGCAAGACTCTTGCTAGTGTCAAGACCGAGTTTGGCAAGTTTGGTGGCATTCTGGTCAAGGCACAAAAACACCTCCAACATGCCTCTGGCAATATTGATGAATTATTAAACCGTCGTACCACAGCTATCGAGCGGACGCTCCGTCACATTGAGTTGTCAGAAGGTGAGCCTGCGCTTGATCTACTCCATTTCCAAGAAAATGAGGAAGAATATGAAGATTAGTCACATGAAAAAAGATGAGCTGTTTGAAGGCTTTTACCTAATCAAGTCAGCTGACCTGAGACAAACTCGCGCTGGGAAAAACTACCTAGCTTTTACCTTCCAAGATGATAGTGGCGAGATTGAAGGGAAACTCTGGGATGCCCAACCTCATAACGTTGAGGCCTTTACCGCAGGTAAGGTTGTCCACATGAAAGGACGCCGAGAAGTTTATAACAATACCCCTCAAGTCAATCAAATTACTCTCCGCCTGCCTCAGCCTGGTGAACCCAATGATCCAGCTGATTTCAAGGTCAAGTCGCCAGTTGATGTCAAGGAAATCCGTGACTATATGTCGCAAATGATTTTCAAAATTGAAAATCCTGTTTGGCAACGGATTGTCCGAAAGCTCTACACTAAGTATGATAAGGAATTTTACTCCTATCCCGCTGCCAAGACTAATCACCATGCCTTTGAAACAGGCTTGGCCTATCATACGGCGACCATGGTACGTTTGGCAGATGCCATTAGCGAAATCTATTCTCAACTTAATAAGAGCCTGCTCTATGCAGGAATTATGCTACATGACTTGGCTAAAGTTATCGAGTTGACGGGACCAGACCAAACTGAGTATACAGTGCGAGGCAATCTCCTTGGACATATCGCTCTGATTGATAGTGAAATTACCAAGACAGTGATGGAACTCGGCATCGATGACACCAAAGAAGAAGTCGTTCTGCTCCGCCACGTTATCCTCAGTCACCACGGTTTATTAGAGTACGGAAGCCCGGTTCGTCCACGTATTATGGAGGCAGAGATTATCCATATGATTGACAATCTGGATGCTAGCATGATGATGATGTCAACAGCTCTGGCTTTGGTGGATAAGGGAGAGATGACCAATAAAATCTTCGCTATGGACAATCGTTCCTTCTACAAACCAGATTTAGATTAATAATTTAAGAAAAACGAGCATTTTTTAGGGCAAGAATGTTCGTTTTTTTATGTGAATATGGTATAATAGATAAAATATCAAAATTAAATGAAGTGGGAAATAGAAATGAAATTAAGAAGAAGTGATCGGATGGTTGTCATTTCCAACTATTTGATTAATAATCCTTATAAACTAACTAGTCTCAATACTTTTGCTGAAAAGTACGAATCTGCTAAATCATCCATCTCAGAGGATATCGTGATTATCAAACGCGCCTTTGAGGAAATCGAAATTGGCCATATCCAGACAGTAACTGGGGCTGGTGGTGGTGTCATTTTCACCCCATCAATCTCAAGCCATGATGCCAAGGAAATGGTTGAGGACTTGCGTGCCAAGTTGTCAGAAAGTGACCGTATCTTGCCAGGTGGCTATATCTACCTGTCTGATTTGCTTAGCACACCAGCTATCTTGAAAAATATTGGTCGTATTATTGCCAAGAGCTTTATGGACCAAAAAATTGATGCCGTTATGACCGTAGCGACCAAGGGTGTTCCACTTGCAAATGCAGTTGCCAATGTCCTCAATGTTCCTTTTGTTATTGTGCGCCGTGACCTGAAAATTACCGAAGGTTCAACTGTCAGCGTCAACTATGTTTCAGGTTCAAGTGGTGACCGCATTGAGAAAATGTTCCTTTCAAAACGTAGTCTCAAGGCAGGCAGCCGTGTCTTGATTGTGGATGACTTCTTGAAAGGTGGCGGAACTGTCAATGGGATGATCAGTCTCTTGCGTGAGTTTGATTCAGAATTGGCAGGTGTAGCGGTCTTTGCGGATAATGCTCAAGAAGAACGCGAAAAGCAGTTTGACTACAAGTCACTCTTGAAGGTAACCAATATTGATGTCAAGAACCAAGCCATCGATGTTGAGGTTGGTAATATCTTTGACGAAGATAAATAAGAGATAGAACTAAAGGTTGGAACGATTGTCCCAGCCTTTCTTTGCAAATAGAATAGAAGGAAACTTATGAAAACACCATTTATCAATAAAGAAGACTTAGAAAAGATTGTTGCCGAGTTCCCGACTCCCTTTCACTTGTATGATGAGAAGGGAATTCGTGAGAAGGCAAGAGCCGTCAACCAAGCCTTTTCGTGGAACAAAGGCTTTAAGGAATATTTTGCAGTTAAGGCTACTCCAACACCAGCTATTTTGAAAATTCTCCAAGAGGAAGGCTGTGGTGTGGACTGCTCTAGTTATGTGGAGCTTTTGATGAGCCATAAACTGGATTTCCCTGGTTCTGAGATTATGTTCTCTTCAAACAACACGCCAGACAAGGAATACGCCTATGCGCGTGAATTGGGTGCGACCATTAACTTGGATGCCTTTGAAGATATTGAACATCTAGAGCGTGCAGCAGGTATTCCAGAAATCATCTCTTGTCGTTACAATCCTGGAGGCGTTTTTGAGCTAGGAACAGATATTATGGATAATCCTGGAGAAGCCAAGTTTGGCATGACCAAGGACCAGCTCTTTGAAGCTTTTGCCATCTTGAAGGAAAAAGGAGCCAAGACTTTTGGGATTCACTCCTTCCTAGCGTCCAATACCGTGACCCATCTCTATTATCCAGAGTTGGCGCGTCAGCTTTTTGAATTGGCTGTTGAAATCAAGGGAAAGTTGGGTATTTCGCTAGACTTTATCAATCTTTCTGGCGGTATTGGTGTTAACTATCGTCCAGACCAGGAGCCGAACGATATCGCCTTGATTGGTGAGGGAGTTCGTAAGGTGTATGAAGAGGTCCTTACGCCAGCAGGTCTTGGTCAGGTCAAGATTTTCACTGAATTGGGTCGTTTTATGTTGGCACCTCATGGGGCTCTAGTCACAAGAGTCACTCATAAGAAGGAAACCTACCGTACCTATCTAGGTGTGGATGCATCAGCAGTCAACCTCATGCGTCCAGCCATGTACGGCGCCTACCACCATATTACCAATATGACTCATCCAGAAGGACCAGCTGAAGTAGTAGATGTGGTTGGTTCACTCTGTGAAAACAATGATAAATTTGCAGTGAATCGCGAACTGCCTCATACAGAAATCGGTGATTTGCTGGTAATTCATGATACAGGTGCCCACGGATTTTCAATGGGATACCAGTACAACGCCAAACTTCGTTCTGCGGAAATCCTCTATACCGAAGAAGGTAAAGCCCGTCAAATCCGCCGTGCGGAGCGCCCTGAGGACTATTTTGCAACCTTATATGGCTTTGATTTTGAAGAATAAAATGATAAGTAATTGAAAATGAAATTGAAAAACAGATTGCTTTCTAAAAAATAGGCAAAAATCTTGTTTTTCCTTCAAGTCGTGATATAATAAAACTATAAAACGTTTTCAAGGAAGGTAACGATATGTCTGAAGAAACAATTGATTATGGACAAGTGACAGGAATGGTGCATTCGACAGAAAGTTTTGGGGCGGTAGATGGCCCTGGTATTCGCTTTATTGTCTTTTTGCAGGGCTGTCACATGCGTTGCCAGTATTGCCACAACCCAGACACTTGGGCTATGGAGTCCAATAAATCACGTGAACGGACGGTAGATGATGTTTTGACAGAGGCCTTGCGCTACCGCGGTTTCTGGGGGAATAAGGGTGGGATTACAGTCAGTGGAGGAGAAGCCCTCTTGCAGATTGATTTCTTGATTGCCCTTTTTACCAAGGCCAAAGAACACGGAATCCACTGTACCTTGGATACCTGTGCCCTTCCTTTCCGTAATAAACCACGTTACCTTGAGAAGTTTGACAAACTCATGGCTGTCACTGACTTGGTCCTCTTGGATATCAAGGAAATCAACGAAGAACAGCACAAGTTTGTCACTAGTCAAACCAATAAAAATATCTTGGCTTGTGCCCAGTATCTATCAGATATTGGAAAACCTGTCTGGATTCGCCACGTGCTAGTTCCAGGATTGACAGATAGAGATGATGACTTGATTGAACTTGGTAAGTTCGTCAAGACCCTCAAAAATGTTGATAAGTTTGAAATTCTACCTTATCACACCATGGGTGAGTTCAAATGGCGTGAACTGGGAATTCCATATTCCCTCGAAGGGGTTAAACCACCAACAGCAGACCGCGTCAAGAACGCTAAAAAACTCATGGATACCGAAAGTTACCAAGACTATATGAAACGTGTACATGGATAAAAAGAAGCCTGATGGAAACATCGGGCTTTTGATACTCAATGAAAATCAAAGAGCAAACTAGGAAGCTAGCCGCAGGCTGCTCAAAACATGGTTTTGAGGTTGTGGATAGAACTGACGAAGTCAGCTCAAAACACTGTTTTGAGGTTGTAGATAAGACTGACGAAGTCAGTAACATATATACGGCAAGGCGAAGCTGACGTGGTTTGAAGAGATTTTCGAAGAGTATGACTTGCAAAAAAGACTTAGCAAACTAGCTAAGCCTTTTTCTTCTTATCTCGAACGTTGTTTTCCAGCGTTGCGATTTTTGTGTTTTTTCTTGCTTGTGATAGCAGTTGGTTGTTCAGGGGTAACGTCTTTTCGTCCACTTGGTGTAGAGAAAGCACGTGCTTTTGGTGGGTTCTTGGCTAGTTCTTCACGGACTTTTTTGCGAAGTTTTGGACGGACGATATAGTTGACGATAAACTGTTGGAGAATCATCATGAAACCACCGACAACCCAGTAAAGTGTGACACTGGCTGGTGAAATGAGGGAGAAGACAACAATCGTGATTGGGCTCACGTAAGCCATTTTCTTGATTTGTTCTCTTTGCGTTTCGTCTTCTACTCCGTGAAGTGAAAGGAGCGATTGAAGATAGTAAAGGACACCTGCGCAGGCAACCAAAATCATACTTGGAGAACCTAGAGGAATGCCTAGGTAGCTTGCTTGAGCAACCCCTTCAGTATATTGGGCAGCAAAGTAGATAGCTGAGAAGAAAGGCATTTGAAGGAGGATAGGGAAGCATCCTACACCACCAAACATGCTGATGCCGTGCTCTTTTTGAGCAGCAAAGAGAGCTTGTTGGGCTTCGAGTTTTTCTTCTTGAGTAGTCGCTTCCTTGAGACGTGTTTGGTGTGGCTCAAGGACGTGCTTGAGGGCGTTCATCTTTTCAGAGTGAAGCGTTGCCTTCCATGATTGGTAGATACCAAGTGGCAAGATAATCAAGCGCACGATAATAGTTACGATGATGATAGCCATACCAAAGCCTAGACCTTGATCAGTAGCGAAGTACTTGATAGCTTCAGCCATAGGCGCTCCGAAAGTATTCCAAATAAATCCTGTTGGCTCTCCTGTTGCTTTATCGACGCTAACACAGCCAGTCAAGACAAGCAACATAGCCACTCCCATAGCTGAGAGTGCAAAACGTTTAATAGATTTCACTGTTTTTATTCCTTCTTTAAAAATTATACCTTTCTATTCTACTGTTTTTTTACAAAATATACAATAGTTCTAGAGACCTAATTTGCGATTTTAAAGTCAGGGTAGGGAGGAAAGTTGCTTAGTTTGACATCTAAGTAGCTGACTTTTGAAAAAGGTGTTGGTCCTTTGCGGATTTCTTGGATAAATTTTGCCATGGTAGCAGATGAGTCTGCTTGGGCTAATATTTCCACTGTGCCATCGTCGTTATTCCATACTCGACCTGTGATGCCACCAATTTCAAGCGCCAAGCTGTAAACACCCCAACGAAAACCGACTCCCTGCACCCTGCCTTGGGCGATCATTCTAACCTTTTGCATACCAAACTCCTTTGATTGTGTTATAATATTTCTATGACTATTATAACCTCAAAAGCCAATTCTGTGGTAAAAAATGCCAAGAAATTACACCAAAAAAAATACCGCAAGTCTGCTTATTTGATTGAAGGCTGGCACTTGTTTGAAGAAGCTGTTCAAGCTGGAGTGACGATTGAGAAAATCTTTGCCCTAGAAAGTTATCGAGAACAGTTAGCTGCTTTTTCGCAAACTGTCTGGGTGTCAGAGGATATTTTGCTAGATTTGGCGGATTCTCAGACTCCACAGGGAATTGTTGCCGTGGTTCAAAAAGAAGAAGTAGGGCAAGCTGACTTTAGCCAGGGCAAGTTCTTGTTTTTGGAAGATGTGCAAGATCCTGGTAATGTGGGAACTATCATTCGGACTGCGGATGCTGCAGGTTTTACAGGGGTTATTGTCTCAGACAAGTCAGCAGATATCTACAGTCTTAAGACCCTGCGTTCCATGCAAGGAAGTCATTTTCACTTGCCCATCTATCGTATGCCTGTTGCCACCTTTGTAGTAGAGGCAAAAAAGAGCAATTTGCCCATTCTAGCAACGACCTTGTCGAGAGATTCAAAGGATTATCGTGAGCTTTCTCCCTTAGAAAACTTTGCTCTAGTCATGGGAAATGAAGGACAGGGGATTAGTTCTGTCATGGCTGAGAGTGCTGACCAGCTGGTTCATATAGGCATGAAAGGCCGAGCAGAAAGTCTCAACGTGGCAGTTGCAGCAGGCATTTTGATGTTTTATTTCAGCTAATTTATAAAATCTTTGTTATAATCAAGACATATCTATAGAAAAAGGAGAATCAGAATGAATCAATCGATTATTCAAGAACGTTCAGGTCTCAATCAATTTTACGCCAAGGTTTACGCCTTTGTGGGACTTGGAATTGGTCTATCGGCTCTCGTATCAGCTTTGATGTTGACAGTCTTTCAATCCCAATTGGTCTACTTTTTAATGCATGGTCGTCTCTGGTTGATGATTGCAACTTTTGCAGAACTTGCTCTAGTCTTTGTTGCAAGTAGCATGGCTGCAAAAAATAGCCCAGCAGCTCTCCCAGTATTTTTAGTTTATTCTGTTTTAAATGGCTTTACGCTGAGTTTCGTCGTAGCCTTTTATACACCAGGGACCGTCTTATCGGCCTTTGTATCCAGCGCCCTTCTCTTCTTTGTCATGGCGGCAATCGGAATTTTCACCAAGAAAGATTTGAGTGGAATGGGACGAGCTTTGATGGCGGCGCTCGTTGGTCTCATCATTGCCATGGTTGTGAATCTATTTTTAGCCAATAGTTTCTTTGACTACATGATTAGTATTGCCATGGTCTTGGTTTTCTCAGGTTTGATTGCTTGGGATAACCAAAAGATTCGCTATGTTTATGAGCAGTCACGAGGGCAAGTAGCGACAGGTTGGGTCATTTCAATGGCTCTCAGTATCTATCTAGACTTTATCAACCTCTTCCTTAGCATCTTACGAATCTTTGGTCGAAACGATTAATGAATGACAGAGTCAGTGTTCAAAAGAGCACTGACTTTTTCTTATTTACTCTTTTCTTTTCTTGGAAATAGGTGTATAATGCTTTTAACTAATTTTTGAGGAGCTGTTTATGAAGAAAAGTTTTATTCATCAACAAGAAGAAATTTCCTTTGTTAAAAATACCTTTACCCAGTATTTGAAAGATAAGTTAGAAGTTGTTGAAGTTCAAGGTCCTATCTTGAGCAAGGTCGGAGATGGGATGCAGGACAACCTGTCAGGTGTCGAAAATCCAGTATCTGTCAAGGTTTTGCAGATTCCAGATGAAACCTATGAAGTCGTTCACTCACTTGCCAAATGGAAACGCCACACCTTGGCTCGTTTTGGTTTCGGTGAAGGTGAGGGTCTATTTGTTCACATGAAGGCCCTTCGTCCAGACGAAGATTCGCTTGATGCGACCCACTCTGTTTATGTTGACCAGTGGGACTGGGAGAAAGTTATCCCAAATGGTAAACGTAATATCGCTTATCTAAAAGAAACAGTTGAGAAGATTTACAAGGCTATTCGTCTTACTGAGCTAGCTGTTGAAGCCCGCTATGACATCGAATCAATCTTGCCAAAACAAATCACTTTTATCCACACAGAAGAGTTGGTAGAACGCTACCCAGATTTGACACCAAAAGAGCGTGAAAATGCTATTTGTAAAGAATTTGGAGCAGTATTCTTGATCGGTATCGGTGGTGAATTACCAGACGGTAAACCGCACGATGGACGTGCACCAGACTACGATGACTGGACAAGTGAGTCTGAAAATGGTTACAAGGGTCTAAATGGTGATATTCTTGTTTGGAATGAGTCTCTGGGGGGAGCCTTTGAGTTGTCTTCTATGGGAATCCGTGTAGATGAAGAAACGCTTCGTCGTCAGGTTGCCATTACAGGTGATGAAGACCGCTTGGAATTGGAATGGCACAAGGCTTTGTTGAATGGTCTATTCCCATTGACAATCGGTGGAGGAATTGGACAATCTCGGATGGCCATGTTCCTACTTCGCAAGAAACACATCGGAGAAGTGCAAACAAGTGTTTGGCCTCAAGAAGTCCGCGATACTTACGAAAATATTTTGTAGAGAATCGAACCGCAAGGTTCGGTTTTCTTTCTCTTTTCGCCCATAATTTGGTATAATAAACGGTATGAAAATCGTATCAGGAATCTATGGGGGACGTCCCCTCAAGACACTAGAAGGTAAGACGACAAGACCAACTTCGGATAAGGTTAGGGGAGCTATTTTTAACATGATTGGTCCCTACTTTGAAGGTGGACGAGTCTTGGACCTTTATGCAGGTAGTGGTGGTTTATCTATCGAGGCAGTATCGCGTGGCCTGTCCAGCGCTGTTTTGGTGGAGCGAGACCGTAAAGCTCAGGCTATCGTGGCTGAAAATATTCAGATGACTAAGGAAGTTGGAAAATTTCAACTCCTCAAGATGGATGCAGAAAGGGCATTGGAACAGGTATCTGGGGAATTTGACCTCATTTTCTTAGACCCTCCTTATGCTAAGGAACAAATCGTAGCAGATATTGAAAAAATGGCTGAGAGAGAACTTTTTTCTGAAGATATTATGGTCGTGTGTGAGACGGATAAGACCGTTGAACTTCCAGAAGAAATTGCCTGTCTGGGCATCTGGAAGGAAAAGATTTATGGAATTAGTAAGGTGACAGTCTATGTCAGATAAGATTGGCTTATTCACAGGCTCATTTGATCCGATGACAAATGGGCATCTGGATATCATTGAACGGGCTAGCAAACTCTTTGATAAGCTCTATGTGGGTATTTTTTTTAATCCTCACAAACAAGGATTTCTCCCTCTTAAAAATCGTAAACGAGGGCTAGAAACGGCTTTGAAACATTTGGAAAATGTTGAAGTCGTGTCTTCTCATGATGAATTGGTGGTTGATGTCGCAAAAAGACTGGGGTCTACTTGTCTAGTGCGGGGGTTGAGGAATGCAGCGGATTTGCAATATGAAGCCAGTTTTGATTACTACAACCATCAGCTGTCTCCTAATATAGAGACCATTTATTTACATAGTCGACCTGAACATCTCTATCTCAGTTCATCCGGTATTAGAGAGCTTTTGAAGTTTGGTCAGGATATTGCTTGCTATGTTCCCGAGAGTATTTTGGAGGAAATAAGAAATGAAAAAAAAGATTAGATGGCCCTTATATGTCATTGCAGCCTTAATTGTGACTTTCTTGGCATTTGTAGTGCCCTTGCCCTACTATATAGAAGTTCCAGGTGGTTCGGAAGATATTCGCCAAGTCCTTAAAGTCAATGACACAGAAGATAAGGAAGCTGGTGCCTATCAATTCGTTACGGTTGGTGTCCAGCACGCTACTTTAGCCCATATGATTTATGCGTGGTTGACGCCTTTTACAGATATTCGTAGTGCCCAAGAGACTACAGGTGGCTCTTCTGATGTTGAATTTATGCGGATCAATCAATTCTACATGCAGACATCGCAAAATATGGCCAAGTATCAAGGGCTAAAAACAGCTGGTAAAGATATCGAACTCAAATATCTTGGGGTTTATGTTTTGACTGTGACAGATAATTCGACCTTTAAAGGGATTCTTAACATCTCTGATACGGTCACAGCAGTCAACGATCAGACCTTTGACAGTTCCAAAGATTTGATTGATTATGTCAATTCTCAAAAACTAGGGGACTCCGTCAAGGTCACCTATGAAGAGGATGGGCAAACCAAGTCTGCAGAAGGTAAGATTATCACCTTGGAAAATGGCAAAAATGGAATTGGAATCGGCTTGATTGACCGTACAGAAGTGACCAGTGATGTCCCAATTCGCTTTTCAACAGCTGGTATCGGTGGTCCAAGTGCTGGTCTCATGTTTAGTCTGGCTATCTATACCCAAATAGCTGACCCTAGTCTTCGTAATGGTCGTATCGTTGCCGGTACAGGAACCATTGACCGTGATGGTAATGTGGGGGATATTGGAGGTATTGATAAAAAGGTTGTAGCCTCGGCTAGAGAAGGTGCCGCGATTTTCTTTGCCCCTGATAACCCTGTTAGCGAAGAAGAACAAAAAGCGCATCCGGATGCGAAAAACAACTACCAAACAGCCCTGGAAGCAGCCAAAACAATCAAGACAGATATGAAAATCGTGCCTGTTAAAACTCTACAAGATGCAATTGATTACTTGAAAAACAATCCCTAGTTTTAAGTGAAGTTTCCAAACTAGCGCACAAACAGAGAAGATGGTATAATAGTCAAATGGTTCAATTATTATTCACTCTAAGCAGTCATATGCTCTTTATTTATGTGAGTTTTTACCTTTTAAAGAATCTTGTTAGATGGGAAAAGGTTTTAAAAGTAACAGCTGAGAACACAGGAAAAGTTCGTTTACTAGTAGCCTTTTTTAGCATTGTCATGGGCTACATCATGAGTTCTTTCTTTATCAGCCTATATCAGTTGTGGCAAGAAGCGCTTAGAGGATTATTATAAAATCAAATGTAAAGGAAATAAGTATGGAAAAAATTGTGGTTCAAGGTGGCGATAATCGTCTGGTAGGAAGTGTTACGATCGAAGGAGCAAAGAATGCAGTCTTACCCTTGTTGGCAGCGACTATTCTAGCAAGTGAAGGAAAGACCGTCTTGCAGAATGTTCCTATCTTGTCAGATGTTTTCACTATGAATCAGGTGGTTCGTGGTTTGAATGCCAAGGTAGATTTTGATGAGGAGACTCATCTTGTCGAGGTGGACGCGACTGGCGATATCACTGAGGAAGCTCCTTACAAGTATGTCAGCAAGATGCGTGCATCTATCGTTGTCTTGGGACCAATTCTTGCTCGTGTAGGTCATGCTAAGGTATCCATGCCAGGTGGTTGTACGATTGGTAGCCGTCCTATTGATCTTCATTTGAAAGGTCTAGAAGCTATGGGGGCTAAGATTAGTCAGACAGCTGGTTATATCGAAGCCAAGGCTGATCGCTTACATGGAGCTCATATCTACATGGACTTCCCAAGTGTTGGTGCTACGCAGAACTTGATGATGGCAGCGACTCTGGCTGATGGGGTAACAGTGATTGAAAATGCTGCGCGTGAGCCTGAGATTGTGGACCTAGCCATTCTCCTCAATGAAATGGGAGCTAAGGTTAAGGGGGCTGGTACAGAGACCATTACCATTACAGGTGTTGAGAAACTTCATGGTACGACTCACAATGTAGTCCAAGACCGTATCGAAGCCGGAACCTTTATGGTAGCTGCTGCCATGACTGGTGGTGATGTCTTGATTAAAGACGCTGTCTGGGAGCACAACCGTCCCTTGATTGCCAAGTTATTTGAAATGGGAGTGGAAGTGACAGAGGAGGCTGAAGGAATTCGAGTTCGCTCTCAACTAGAAAATTTAAAAGCTGTTCATGTGAAAACCTTGCCCCACCCAGGATTTCCAACAGATATGCAGGCCCAATTTACAGCCTTGATGACCGTCGCAAAAGGGGAATCAACTATGGTGGAGACAGTTTTCGAAAATCGTTTCCAACATCTAGAAGAAATGCGTCGCATGGGCTTGCACTCTGAGATTATCCGTGATACAGCTCGTATTGTTGGTGGTCAACCTTTGCAGGGGGCAGAAGTTCTTTCAACTGACCTTCGTGCCAGTGCTGCCTTAATTTTGACAGGTTTGGTAGCACAAGGAGAAACTGTGGTCGGTAAATTGGTTCACTTGGATAGAGGTTACTACCGTTTTCATGAGAAGTTGGCACAGCTAGGTGCTAATATTCAGCGGATTGAGGCAAGTGATGAAGATGAATAAGAAATCAGGCTACGTAGCCAAGCGTTTGCTTTTAGTCATTCTGGTACTGGTTTTAGGCCTTCTAGCCCTAGGAATTGGTTTAATGGTAGGTTATGGAATCTTGGGCAAGGGTCAAGATCCATGGGCTATCCTGTCTCCAGCAAAATGGCAGGAATTGATTCATAAATTTACAGGAAATTAGGCTGGTAGACCAGCCTTTTTCTAGAGATAAGGAGAAATATGAACAAAAAAACAAGACAGACCCTGATTGGACTGTTAGTGTTATTGCTTTTGTCTGCAGGGAGTTATTATATCAAGCAGATGCAGACGACAGCTAATGGTCCCAAAACCAAGCTTAGTCAGAAAAAACAAGCGCCTGAAGCTCCAAGTCAAGAATTGGCAGAAAGTGTCTTAACAGATGCAGTCAGAAGCCAAATAAAAGGGAGTCTTGAGTGGAATGGCTCAGGTGCTTTTATCGTCAATGGTAATAAAACAAATCTAGATGCCAAGGTTTCAAGTAAACCCTACGCTGATAATAAAACAAAGACAGTGGGAAAGGAAACTGTGCCAACTGTAGCCAATGCTCTCTTGTCTAAGGCAACTCGCCAGTACAAGAATCGTGAAGAAACGGGGAATGGTTCGACTTCATGGACTCCTCCAGGCTGGCATCAGGTTAAGAATCTTAAGGGTTCTTATACCCATGCGGTCGATAGAGGTCACTTGTTAGGCTATGCCTTAATCGGTGGCTTGGATGGTTTTGATGCCTCAACAAGCAATCCTAAAAACATTGCTGTCCAGACAGCTTGGGCAAATCAGGCGCAAGCTGAGGATTCGACTGGTCAAAACTACTATGAAAGCATGGTGCGTAAAGCCTTGGACCAAAACAAGCGTGTCCGTTACCGTGTAACCCTTTATTACGCTACAAATGAGGATTTAGTTCCTTCAGCTTCACAGATTGAAGCCAAGTCTTCAGATGGAGAATTGGAATTCAATGTTCTAGTTCCCAATGTTCAAAAGGGACTTCAACTGGATTACCGGACTGGAGAAGTAACGGTAACTCAGTAAAAGATAAGATCAACTCCTATGTCACTTGTGGATGTAGGAGTTTTTTTGGACCATTTAAGTAGGGCTAGAATAGACATTGAGAAAAAATAATATGTACTGGATTAAATTTTGTGATATAATAAAGGATAAGATACTATTTTAGGAGAAGAACTATGGAAGACCCAAGTAGTCAGAATTTGTTGCTACAACTTGTTTTATTGTTTATCTTGACGGTATTAAATGCCTTTTTCTCAGCCACAGAAATGGCCATGGTGTCACTAAATCGTGCGCGGGTTGAACAAAAGGCAGAAGAAGGAGATAGACGCTATATCCGTCTGCTGAAGGTACTAGAAAATCCTAACCACTTTTTATCAACTATTCAAGTAGGGATTACCCTGATTACGATTTTGTCAGGGGCGAGTTTGGCAGAAACTCTGGGTCGAGAAATTGCATCTTGGCTTGGAAATGGCGAAACAGCTTATGCCGTTGCAAGTTTTCTGTCTTTAGCATTTTTGACTTATATTTCCATCGTTTTTGGGGAATTGTATCCTAAGAGAATCGCTCTTAATCTAAAGGATGCCTTGGCCATTCGTACAGCACCAGTTATTATTGGTTTGGGGAAACTAGTTAGTCCCTTTGTTTGGCTCTTATCTGCATCTACCAATCTCTTGAGTCGCTTGACTCCGATGACCTTTGATGATGCTGACGAAAAAATGACCCGTGATGAAATTGAGTACATGTTGACAAATAGTGAAGAAACACTAGATGCTGACGAAATTGAGATGTTACAAGGGATCTTTTCACTGGACGAATTAATGGCCAGAGAAGTCATGGTTCCTCGAACGGATGCCTTTATGGTCGATATTCAGGATGATAGTCAAACCATCATCCAAAGTATTTTAAAACAAAATTATTCTCGTATCCCTGTCTATGATGGAGACAAGGATAACGTGATTGGAATCATTCACACCAAGAGTCTCCTTAATGCGGGCTTTGTGGACGGTTTTGACAATATTGTTTGGAAGAAAATCTTACAAGATCCACTTTTTGTTCCTGAAACTATTTTTGTGGATGACTTGTTAAAAGAACTGCGCAATACCCAAAGACAAATGGCAATCTTGCTGGATGAATACGGTGGGATGGCTGGTTTGGTGACCCTAGAAGACCTCTTAGAGGAAATCGTTGGCGAAATCGATGACGAAACAGATAAGGCTGAAATCGAAGTTCATAAAATTGGAGAAGATACTTATATTGTTCAAGGTACCATGAATCTCAATGATTTTAATGACTACTTTGATGTTGAACTGGAAAGTGATGACGTTGATACCATCGCTGGTTATTATTTGACAGGAGTTGGGACCATTCCAACGACTGAGAAACTCAGTTATGAATTAGTCAGCCAAAACAAACAGCTTATCCTTACCAATGATAAAGTGAAAAATGGACGCGTTACCAAGGTAAAAGTCCAAATTACCGAAGTTGAAATAGAAGAAGAAACAGAGTAAACTAGAGGCTTTTGTCACCAGGTGTGACGAAGCTTTTTCAGTTGATTTCAAAAGGAAATTGTGTCCTCGAAAAACTCAGCCCCAAACTTGCCCCAAAAGTTTTTTAAAGTTATACGTATTTATTCAAGGAAAAAGAAAAAAGCCCTTTAAATTGGGCTTTCTGTTTAAATGAAACCTGATAAATCAAGTTAAAGAAGGCGGTAGACGGATTTGAACCGACGATCAAGCTTTTGCAGAGCCGTGCCTTACCACTTGGCTATACCGCCTTAACGTTTATTATTATACCTTGAAAATGATTTTCAGTCAATAGCTTTTTCAGATTTTTTGTATCAATAAGCCTAAATATTCTGAAAATTCGTTTACTTTTCTTGAAATCTATGATATAATTGATGATAACCTATACTTTATTTATAAGAGGAGTAAATAAATGAAAAAAAGTCAAGTGCTTGCTGTAGCGGGAGCTACCTTATTAGCGTCAGGAGTTCTAGCTGCGTGTTCAAACACTAGTTCAAATAATGCTAAACTAGCAAAAGATTACCAATATGTTTATCAAACAGATCCAGAAACCTTGGATTATATCGTCAGCAATATCGATTCAACATCATTCGTCACAACAAATGCTGTAGATGGTTTGTTGGCTAATGATAAATATGGTAACCTGGTTCCTTCTATTGCTGAATCATGGACAGTTTCAAAAGATGGTTTGACTTATACCTATAAAATCCGTAAGGATGCTAAATGGGTGACAGCAGAGGGAGAAGAATACGCTCCTGTAACTGCTAAAGACTTCGTTACTGGTTTGAAACACGCCGTAGATGGAAAATCAAAAGGACTTTCAATCGTTAGCTCTTCTATTAAGGGATTAGAAGCCTATATCAAGGGTGAAACAAGCGATTTTTCAACCGTTGGAGTAAAAGCGCTTGATGATCAAACACTAGAATATACTTTGAACCAGCCAGAAACTTTCTGGAATGACAAGACCACTAGTGGTATTTTGATGCCGGTTAATGAAGAATTCTTAACTTCAAAAGGGGAAGGTTTTGGTGCCCCAACCGATGCTAACTCTATTCTTTATAACGGTCCATTTGTCTTAAAATCTGTAACTCCAAAATCATCTATCGAGATGGCTAAAAATGATGCTTACTGGGACAAAGAAAATGTAAAAATTGAGAACGTTAAGTTCACTTTCTGGGATGGTAAGGACCAAGATGTGATTGCTAAAGGTTTTGCCGATGGTCAATATAGCAAGGCCCGTATCTTCCCTACAAGTTCTACATATGAAAAATATGCAGCTGACTTTAAAGATAACATTTACTTTAATGAACCAGGTGCGGGTGTTGCAACTGTCAGCTTGAATTATGGCCGTACAACCTATAACCACACTGCCAAAACAAGTGATGCTCAAAAGACATCTACTCAGAAAGCATTGCTAAACAAGGAATTCCGTCAAGCCTTGAACTTTGCTGTCGATCGCAATTCTTACTCAGCTCAAACAAATGGTACTGATGGAGCTGCAGTAGCCATCCGTAATACGTTTGCACCTTATAATCTTCAAGTTGGTAAGAAAACATTTGGTGAATTGGTACAAGATAGCTTGGCTAAGACAAATTCTTCTACTTGGTCAAACGTGTCTCTAGCAGATTCTCAAAATGGACTTTACAATGAAGAAAAAGCGAAAGAAGTCTTTGCTAAAGCAAAATCAAGCCTACAAGCTGAAGGTGTTGAATTCCCAATCCACTTGGATGCCTTGGTTATCCAAGAATCAACAGCGGTTGTAAACCGTGTTCAATCATTGAAACAATCAATTGAAAAAGTATTGGGTTCAGATAATGTTGTTGTAGACTTACAACAAATGACTCAAGCAGAAGCTTTACCAATTTCATTTAGCGCTCCAACAGCTAAAGAGCAAGACTGGGATATCCATACCTTGCTAGGATGGAACCCTGACTATCAAGATCCTTCTACTTTCTTGGATCAATTCGTCCTTAAGGGAGGAAGCACTCGTCTTTACCTTGGTATTGACCAAAACACAGATGCATCAGTAGTAAGCAAACTTGGTTTAGCTGACTATGGAAAATTACTTGATGACGCAAACAGCGAAAACCAAGATGTTCAAAAACGTTATGAAAAATACGCGGTGGCACAAGCTTGGTTGACTGACAATGCTTTGACAATTCCAGTAATGGCTTCTCCAAAAGAAACAGCCGTTTCATATGTTTCAAAAGTTCTACCATTTAGCTCTTCATATTCAGTAGCCGGCCTTAAAGGTGAAAATTCAGGATACTTGAAGTACACTGAAGTTGGTGAAAAAGCAATCACCAAAGAAGAGTATGAAAAAGCTCGTGAAAAATGGTTGAAAGAAAAGACTGAGTCAAATGAGAAGGCTCAAAAAGAATTGGCAAGTCATGTGAAGTAAATAATTTTCAATAGAACTTTCTCTCCATGAGGAGAAGGTTCTTTTGGGATTTTTAAAGGAAATGATATGAAAAAATATATTTTTATGCGTGTTTTGCGGTCCTTGGTTTCTATCTTCTTAGTAACAACCTTGACCTACACGATTATCTATACAATGGTTCCTCGAAAATTGATTTTCAAACAGGATACCAACTATAACAAGATTGCGACAACTGCTGATAAACGTGATAACTATGAGAATACTGTTTATGAGCGTATGGGCTATATCGAGTACTACGATACCAAAGAGTTGCAAGAAAAAGCTAGCCAGATGGATGCTTCTGTAACAGTTGAAGCCAATGACACCAACAAGGCTATCTATGAAAAATACATCAAACAAATCGGTCATGGTTGGACCTTGGGAGAATTTACTGAAAGTGGCCAATTCTACGCTACTCGTGAAATCCCAATTTTTGAACGTGTGTTTAAATTCTATGCAAACTTGCTTGATATCGACCACACAAACAAGATTCAGGACCCAGAAAATCCAAATTTGGAGCGTTATTTGCGTTTTGAAAATGATCCCGCTATCGGCTGGTCTCTGGTAGGTTCAGGGACTAAACACAAGTACCTCTTGTACTTCAATAGTCAGTTCCCATTTGTTCACCAAAACTTTGTGAACTTGAATTTGGGTGATTCATATCCAACTTATGCTAATACTCCTGTGCTTCAAGTTATCACACAAGGACAAGGTCAAACTAAGACATCAGAAGTGCAATTCCCAACTGGTAAGAAAACATCTTCAGTTAATATCTACTCAAGAACCTACAAATCGCCTAGTCAGGCTGATTCTCGTGAAGTAGCTAACTATGGGAAAGATGACCCATATACTGCAACTGAAAGCAACTACCAATATCCTTCTATGATTGCTAGCTCTGCAGTCGTTGGATTGATTGGTTTGGTGATTTCTTATGCGATTGCCGTGCCACTTGGTTCAGCTATGGCTCGCTTCAAGAATACTTGGATTGATAGCTTCTCAACAGGGTTTTTGACCTTCTTGATGGCCCTTCCAACCATTGCCTTGGTTTACATTGTTCGTTTGATTGGATCATCAATTGGTCTTCCAGATTCATTCCCTATCTTGGGTGCTGGAGATTGGCGTTCGTATGTTTTACCAGCAGTTATCCTTGGTTTATTGGGTGCTCCTGGTACAGCTATTTGGATTCGTCGTTACATGATTGACTTGCAATCACAGGACTTTGTTCGTTTTGCTCGTGCAAAAGGTTTGTCTGAAAAAGAAATTTCAAACAAACACATCTTTAAAAATGCCATGGTTCCGCTGGTTTCAGGAATTCCTGGTGCTGTTATCGGGGTTATCGGTGGTGCAACCCTTACTGAAACAGTCTTCGCTTTCCCAGGTATGGGTAAAATGTTGATTGACTCTGTAAAAGCATCTAATAACTCTATGGTCGTAGGTCTTGTCTTCATCTTTACATGTATTTCTATCTTCTCACTTCTTTTGGGAGATATTTGGATGACTATTATTGACCCACGTATTAAATTGACTGAGAAAGGAGGCAAATAATGTCTACAATCGATAAAGAAAAATTTCAGTTCGTAAAACGTGACGATTTTGCCTCTGAAGCCATTGATGCGCCAGCCTATTCATACTGGGGCTCAGTGTTTAGACAATTTATGAAGAAGAAATCAACTGTAGTCATGTTGGGAATCTTGGTAGCTATCATTTTGATGAGTTTCATCTACCCAATGTTTTCTAAGTTTGATTTCAATGATGTCAGCAAAGTAAACGACTTTAGTGCTCGTTATATCAAGCCAAATGCTGAGCATTGGTTCGGTACAGACAGTAACGGTAAATCTCTCTTTGACGGTGTCTGGTTCGGAGCTCGTAACTCTATCCTCATTTCTGTGATTGCGACAGTGATTAACTTGGTTATCGGTGTTTTTGTCGGTGGTATTTGGGGAATTTCAAAATCAGTTGACCGTGTGATGATGGAAGTTTATAATGTCATCTCAAACATCCCATCTCTTTTGATTGTCATTGTCTTGACTTACTCAATCGGAGCTGGATTCTGGAATCTGATTTTTGCTATGAGTGTGACTACTTGGATTGGTATTGCTTACTCAATTCGTATTCAGATCATGCGTTATCGTGACTTGGAGTATAACCTTGCTTCACGTACACTTGGAACACCAACCTTTAAGATTGTTGTAAAAAACATTATGCCACAATTGGTATCTGTTATCGTTACGACGACATCTCAAATGCTTCCAGCCTTTATCTCATACGAAGCTTTCCTTTCATTCTTTGGACTTGGATTGCCGATTACAGTTCCAAGTTTAGGTCGTTTGATTTCAGATTACTCTCAGAACGTAACGACAAATGCATACCTCTTCTGGATTCCATTGACAACTCTTGTCTTGGTATCCTTATCCCTTTTCGTAGTTGGTCAAAACTTAGCGGATGCTAGTGATCCACGTACACATAGATAGGAGTAGAAATGACAAAAGAAAAAAATGTAATTTTGACTGCTCGCGATATTGTCGTGGAATTTGACGTTCGTGACAAAGTATTGACAGCCATTCGCGGCGTTTCCCTTGAACTAGTTGAAGGAGAAGTATTAGCCTTGGTAGGTGAGTCAGGATCAGGAAAATCTGTTTTGACAAAGACTTTCACAGGTATGCTTGAAGAAAATGGTCGCATTGCCCAAGGTAGCATTGACTACCGTGGTCAAGATTTGACAGCTTTATCTTCTCACAAGGATTGGGAACAAATTCGTGGCGCTAAGATTGCGACTATCTTCCAAGATCCAATGACTAGTTTGGACCCAATTAAAACAATTGGTAGTCAGATTACAGAAGTTATTGTAAAACACCAAGGAAAAACAGCTAAAGAAGCGAAAGAATTGGCCATTGACTACATGAATAAGGTTGGGATTCCAGATGCAGATAGACGTTTTGATGAATACCCATTCCAATATTCTGGAGGAATGCGTCAACGTATCGTTATTGCGATTGCTCTTGCCTGCCGACCTGATGTCTTGATTTGTGATGAGCCAACGACTGCCTTGGATGTGACCATCCAAGCTCAGATTATTGATTTGTTGAAATCTTTACAAAACGAGTACCATTTCACAACAATCTTTATCACCCACGACCTTGGTGTGGTGGCAAGTATTGCAGATAAGGTAGCGGTTATGTATGCAGGAGAAATCGTTGAGTATGGAACTGTTGAGGAAGTCTTCTATGACCCTCGCCATCCATATACATGGAGTCTCTTGTCTAGCTTGCCTCAGCTTGCTGATGATAAAGGGGATCTTTACTCAATCCCAGGAACACCTCCGTCACTTTATACTGACCTGAAAGGGGATGCCTTTGCCTTGCGTTCTGACTATGCAATGCAAATTGACTTCGAACAAAAAGCTCCTCAATTCTCAGTATCAGAGACACATTGGGCTAAAACTTGGCTACTTCATGAGGATGCTCCAAAAGTAGAAAAACCAGCTGTGATTGCAAATCTCCATGATAAGATTCGTGAAAAAATGGGATTTGCCCATCTGGCTGACTAGGAGGAAGGAAATGTCTGAAAAATTAGTAGAAATCAAAGATTTAGAAATTTCCTTCGGTGAAGGAAGTAAGAAGTTTGTCGCAGTTAAAAATGCTAACTTCTTTATCAACAAGGGAGAAACTTTCTCGCTTGTAGGTGAGTCAGGTAGTGGGAAAACAACTATTGGTCGTGCCATCATCGGTCTTAATGATACAAGTAATGGGGATATCATTTTTGATGGTCAAAAGATTAATGGTAAGAAATCGCGTGAACAAGCTGCAGAATTGATTCGTCGTATCCAGATGATTTTTCAAGATCCTGCCGCAAGTTTGAATGAACGTGCGACTGTTGATTATATTATTTCTGAAGGTCTTTACAATCATCATCTGTTCAAGGATGAAGAAGAACGTAAAGAGAAAGTTAAAAATATTATCCGTGAAGTGGGGCTTCTTGCTGAGCACTTGACTCGTTACCCTCATGAATTCTCAGGTGGTCAACGTCAACGTATCGGTATTGCCCGTGCCTTGGTCATGCAACCAGACTTTGTTATTGCGGATGAGCCCATTTCAGCCTTGGACGTTTCTGTGCGTGCTCAAGTCTTGAACTTGCTCAAAAAATTCCAAAAAGAACTTGGTTTGACCTATCTCTTCATCGCCCATGACTTGTCTGTCGTTCGCTTTATTTCAGATCGTATCGCAGTTATTTACAAGGGTGTTATTGTAGAGGTTGCAGAAACAGAAGAATTGTTTAACAATCCAATTCATCCATATACTCAGGCTTTGCTTTCAGCGGTACCTATCCCAGATCCAATCTTGGAACGCAAGAAGGTCTTGAAAGTATATGATCCAGATCAACATGATTATGAGACAGATAAGCCATCTATGGTAGAAATCCGTCCAGGTCACTATGTTTGGGCTAACCAAGCCGAATTGGCACGTTATCAACAAGGGTTAAACTAATAATGGTTTTATAATTTCCATGTCAACTTTTATGGAAATTATAAACCTTTTTTTGTTGGATTGATTTGGAAAAACTTTGAAAACAGCTTGAAAGAATTTTCGAAAAATTTTAAAAAATTCTGAAATATTCTTGACAGGTGATGAAAAAGGTGGTAAGATAGGAAACATCAAAAAAGAAAGCAGAAAAAGAAATGAATAAGAAACAAGCTGCAACGATGAATCAAAACTTTTACTTTAGCTACTTTAGATAGTGTTTGTAGACATGTCACCATGGATGCAAACAGTTCAAGCAATTTGTTTGTATCTATGTGGCTAAGATTTTTGATTGTGGTCCATATAGATGAATATCTAAATGGACTAGCTAAGTTGTAACTTGTTAGATTATTTCAAGCATCCGTTTAGGTATTATCTAGGCGGTTTTTTGTTTTATACTCTTCGAAAATCAAATTCAAACCACGTCAACGTCGCCTTGCCGTACTCAAGTACAGCCTGCGGCTAGTTTCCTAGTTTGCTCTTTGATTTTCATTGAGTATTATCTTTTCTGAGAAGGAGTTTCATTATGAAAGTTGTTCGAAAATTACTAGCACCCCTCTTGGTAGTGGGAATTCTCTTGACCTCTCTGATCAGTTTGCATCAGTTGAAGGCAGATAAGAAAAAAGATGTATTTCGTATCGGTATTTCACAATTTATTACCCACCAGTCTCTAGACGCTACTAGAGAAGGTTTTGTGGATGAGCTGGCCAAGCAAGGCTATATTGAGGGGAAAAATATCGAGATTGATTTGCAAAATGCACAGGGAGAACAAAGAAATCTAAAAACGATTTCCCAGCAACTAGCAGAATCTAGTGATGTCGTTCTAGCCATCGCAACGCCTTCTGCTCAGAGCTTGGCTAATACAACACAAACGACACCGGTTATCTTTTCAGCTGTAACAGATCCTGTCAGTGCCAAGTTGGTTGAGTCAAGAGAACATCCGGGGGGAAATGTAACTGGAACAAGTGATCAGTCATCAGATGCTATCTCAACCCAAATCAATTTGATAAAGAAAGTGTTGCCAAAAGCTAAAACAATTGGAATCCTCTATACTCAGAGCGAGCCAAACTCAGTTGTCCAAAAGGATGAAGCTAAGCGACTTCTGGAAGAAAAAGGCTTTACCGTTGTTGAAAAAACAATCTTGGACAGTAACAATGTCAAGGCGGCAGCAGAGAGTTTGATGGCAGAAGTGGATATGGTTTTTGTACCAACGGACAATATCATTTCGTCAACCATGGAAACAGTTAAGCAGGTTTCTATTAAACACAAGGTTCCAGTATTCGGTGGCTCAACGGAAATGATTGCGGTTGGTGGTTTGTATAACTACGGTACCAATTATGAAGAATTGGGACGGCAGACAGCCCGCATGTTGATTCGTGTCTTAAAAGGTGAGAAACCAGAAAATATAGCAGTTGAGTTGCCTGAAAAACTGGAATTGCATACCAATCAAGAAATGGCAGATGCATTGGGAATTGATATTAGTAAGTTAGAAGGCAAGGAATAAGGAGGTTTGAGATGAATTTTGTATTATCTAGTTTATCAGAAGGTTTGTTGTGGTCGATTATGGCGATTGGGGTCTACTTGACTTTCCGTATTTTGGATATTGCGGATATGACTGCTGAAGGAGCCTTTCCACTGGGGGCGGCTGTCGTCGTATCTCAGATACAGGCAGGGACAAATCCTTGGATTGCGACTTTACTTGCTTTGCTGGCAGGTATGGTAGCAGGTCTTGTATCAGGAATGCTCCACACCAAGATGAAAATCCCAGCTCTCTTGACAGGAATTGTGACCTTGACAGGGCTTTATTCCATCAATATTAAAATCATGGGAAGTGTGCCCAATCTTTCCTTGGGAGATTCTTCAACTGTCTTTAAACAGTTGGCGAGCTTGGGGCTGACAAATGAAGAAGCTGTTTTCTCACTTAGTTTAGTCTGTCTATTACTTGTTTGTCTAGTCTTGACTCTTTTGATGAAAACGGAGATTGGCCTTGTCTTGCGTTCGACTGGGGACAATATTCCGATGAGTGAGGCAAATGGGGTCAATGTAGACACCATGAAGATTGTTGGTTACATGATTTCAAACGGTTTGATTGCCCTATGTGGTTCCTTATTTGCCCAAAATGATGGATTTTCAGATGTGACTTCTGGGACAGGAACTATCGTTGTTGGTTTGAGTGCAGTTATTATTGCGGAAGTCTTGATACACGACTTGACCATTGGAAGCCGCTTGTTATCCATCGGAATTGGTGCTATTGTTTATCGTTTGATTATTTTAAATATCTATGAAATTCCAAATCTAGATCAAAACTTGGTACGTCTCTTTAATGCAATCTTGCTCGCTTTAGTTTTATTTGCACCAGAATTGCAAAAGAGATTAAAGATTCGTGGTCTGAAATTGAGAAATGAATAGGAGGAAAAAGTTATGGCAAGTTTGTTAACACTTGAAAATATTCACAAAACATTTGAAACAGGGACAGTCAATGAGAACCATGTCCTCAAAGGATTAGATTTAGAGGTTGAAGAGGGAGATTTTATCTCTGTAATCGGTGGAAATGGAGCAGGGAAATCCACTTTGATGAATATCTTGGCTGGCAATCTATCGGTGGACGAAGGGGACCTTTTATTGGCAGGTAAATCCATTAAAAATTTGAGTGTAAGAAAGAGAGCCAAGGATATCGCCCGTGTTTTTCAAGATCCTAAGATGGGAACGGCTTCTCGTTTGACGATTGAGGAGAATATGGCTATTGCCTTGAGACGTGGGCAGAAAAGAGGGCTTGGTTGGGGCGTGAAGGAGAAGGATAGAATCCAGTTCCAAGAGGCCTTGAAGGAGTTGAATATTGGTCTTGAAAACCGCTTAAAAGTAGATACTCAATATCTCTCAGGAGGACAAAGACAGGCCTTGACCCTAGTCATGGCAGCTCTGGTGAAACCCAAACTTTTGCTTTTGGATGAACATACTGCGGCCCTTGACCCGAAAACTAGTCAAATGGTGATGGATTTGACGCAAAAGATTGTGGAACACCATCAGTTGACGACTTTGATGATTACCCACGATATGAACCATGCTATTGAGTACGGAAATCGTCTCATTATGCTCTATCAAGGCAAGATAGTGGTGGATGTCAAGGGAGAGGAGAAAAAGCATCTGACGGTTGAAGATCTCATGCATCTCTTCCAGAAAAATAGTGGTCAAAGCCTAGTCAGTGATGAATTGGTTTTGGGATAAAGAAAAAGGCTGAGATCTAGTGTCTCAGTCTTTTATTTCTTACGTTTTGCAAAATCTACAAATCTGAATTTTTCGAGTTTATGGCGGCTTTCAGTAAACTGAAACTGGCGCCCGTCTTGGAGATAGACTTTTGACTTGATTGAAACGACATAAGGGTCTTTGCCTATGTCCATGAGAATCTTGTCTCTGTCATTTGAGTGGTCAATGGTTATTTCCTTTTGAGCATAATCAATAAGGAGTTTGAGGTCGTCCTCTATATAAGAATAGATGGACTGCTCAGCAATTTGGCGAGTGATATTTGGGATTAGTTCCATATCCAGATAGTCCGTATCCAGAACGGATACCAGATCATCCACCACACGCTGGCGGACCACCTTCCAAACCATACGAAACTCTGGGAAGCCAGTTATTAGTGAGGATTTTTTATCAATAATAATCTTGTCCAGACTGACCACGTTGGTTTTAGAGCGCAGTCTAAGTTCTTGAACTAGTTCTTGGTAGCTGGTTAGGTTGGATACAGGGAAATTGACAGTTTCTTCTTTGACGACTTGAGAACCTTGCCCTCTTATCTTTTTGATCAATCCTTCCTCTTGGAGGAGAGACAGGGCTTTTCGGACGGTATCACGGCTTACCTGATACTGGTTCATAAGGTCGTGCTCACTAGGAAGGAACTCTCCGACAGCGTAAGTCTCGTTTTGAATGGTTTCTTGGATTTGCTTAAATAATCGTTGGTATTTCTTCATTTTGCTTCCTTAAATGGCTTTTTAGTCTAGTTTAATGAACACCTGTATCTATTTTACCATACAAGTCCCAGAAAAATGACAAAAAAATTCTCTTTTTATGCCAAACAAGTTGCATACAAGTTTGGTATCGTTTACAATATACTTATCAAATCAAACTTGCTTTGACAAATATAAGGAGAATCAAATGGGAAAATTTGAACAAGAAGCCAAAGATTTGCTTCAAGCAATTGGAGGCAAAGAAAATGTGACTGCCGTAACCCACTGTGCGACACGGATGCGGTTTGTTTTAGGAGATGATAAAAAGGCTAATGTTAAGGCTATCGAGTCAATTCCAGCTGTTAAAGGAACCTTTACCAATGCAGGTCAATTTCAGGTGATTATTGGGAATGATGTGCCCATCTTTTATAATGATTTTACAGCTGTTTCAGGCATTGAGGGTGTTTCTAAAGAAGCAGCCAAGTCAGCAGCTAAGAGTAATCAAAACGTGGTCCAACGTGTCATGACCACTCTGGCGGAAATCTTTACTCCGATTATTCCAGCCTTGATTGTTGGTGGATTGATCCTCGGTTTTCGTAATGTCTTGGAAGGTGTCCATTGGTCTATGTTGGATGGTAAGACCATCACAGAAACCTCTCAGTTTTGGGCAGGTGTCAATCACTTCCTCTGGTTGCCTGGTGAAGCTATCTTCCAGTTCTTACCAGTAGGGATTACTTGGTCTGTATCTCGTAAGATGGGAACCAGCCAGATTTTAGGAATTGTGCTCGGAATCTGTTTGGTTTCTCCTCAGTTGCTTAATGCCTATGCGGTTGCTTCGACACCTGCATCAGAAATTGCAGCAAACTGGGTTTGGAATTTTGGCTATTTTACTGTTAATCGTATCGGTTACCAAGCCCAAGTTATCCCAGCCTTGCTTGCAGGTTTGAGTCTGTCTTATCTTGAAATTTTCTGGCGCAAGCATATCCCAGAAGTGATTTCTATGATTTTTGTACCTTTCTTGTCTTTAATTCCAGCCTTGATTTTGGCTCATACTGTTTTGGGACCAATCGGTTGGACAATCGGGCAAGGACTTTCATCAGTTGTCTTGGCAGGATTAACTGGTCCTGTTAAATGGCTCTTCGGTGCAATTTTTGGTGCCCTCTACGCTCCATTTGTCATTACAGGTCTGCACCATATGACCAATGCTATTGATACACAATTGATTGCAGATGCTGGTGGAACTGCCCTCTGGCCTATGATTGCTCTTTCTAATATTGCCCAAGGTTCGGCCGTATTTGCTTACTATTTCATGCACCGTCATGATGAGCGTGAGGCTCAGGTTTCACTTCCTGCCACTATTTCAGCCTATCTCGGTGTCACAGAACCAGCCCTCTTTGGGGTTAATGTAAAATATATTTATCCATTTGTAGCTGGAATGACTGGTTCAGCCCTTGCAGGCATGTTATCCGTTACTTTTAATGTGACTGCGGCTTCTATTGGTATCGGTGGTTTGCCAGGTATCCTCTCTATTCAACCTCAATACATGCTGCCATTTGCAGGAACTATGCTAGTCGCTATTCTTGTTCCAATGCTCTTGACTTTCTTCTTCCGCAAGGCTGGTTTCTTTACAAAAACTGAGGATGATACAGACTTGCAGGCAGAATTCGTTGCACAAGAAGAAGCAGAATTTGTGAGCCATGAACCAGTAGAACATACTCCAGTAGAAATTGTTAGCCCACTTGAAGGACAAGTAAAAGAACTAAGTCAAGCAACTGATCCAGTCTTTGCTTCAGGTGTCATGGGGCAAGGTCTGGTCATTGAACCAAGTCAAGGTGAGTTGACTTCTCCAGTCAATGGGACAGTTACGGTTCTTTTCCCTACCAAGCATGCCATCGGTATTGTCTCTGACGAGGGGGTGGAATTGCTCATTCACATCGGTATGGATACAGTAGGTCTGGATGGCAAAGGTTTTGAAAGTTTTGTAGCCCAAGGAGACCATGTCACAGTTGGTCAGAAACTGATTCGTTTTGATATGGATGTCATTAAGGCCGCAGGCCTGGTAACAGAAACTCCTGTTATCATCACCAACCAAGATGCTTATACAGCGACCATCACTGGAACTTATCCGACAACAATCCAAGCTGGAGAAGCTCTCATGGTCGCAACACGAATCTAATCAAAATAGCACAAATAGGGAAGGAAGACTGCTTCCTCCCTTTTATCAGAAAAGGAGAAACAGATGACACTTGATAAAGGAAAAGTAGTCTATCAAATCTATCCAAAATCTTACAAAGACACCACTGGCAATGGTATTGGGGACTTACGTGGAATTATCGAAAAAATCCCCTATCTAGCCAAGTTGGGCGTGGATATGGTCTGGCTCAATCCATTCTATCCAAGCCCTCAACGGGATAATGGTTACGATATTTCAGATTATATGGCAGTTGATCCTCTTTTTGGTGATATGGCTGATTTTGAGGAAATGGTGCGTGTCGGTCAAGAGCACAAGATTGTCTTTATGCTGGACATGGTACTCAATCATTGTTCGACAGAGCATGAATGGTTTCAGAAAGCCCTAGCTGGTGACAAGTATTATCAAGACTTTTTCTTCATCCAAGACCAACCAACAGACTGGCAGTCTAAGTTTGGTGGCTCTGCATGGGCGCCCTTTGGGAATACAGGGAAATACTACCTTCACCTCTTTGATGAGACCCAGGCTGATCTTAACTGGCGCAATCCCAATGTCCGTAAGGAGCTTTTCAAGGTTGTTAATTTTTGGCGCGATAAGGGTGTCAAAGGTTTCCGATTTGATGTGATCAATTTGATTGGCAAGGACGAGGTCTTAGTGGATTGTCCTGAAAATGAAGGAAAGCCAGCTTACACAGACAAGCCCATCGTTCATGACTATTTGCGTATGATGAATCAAGCCACTTTTGGAGCAGACGATAGCTTTATGACAGTTGGGGAAATGTCTTCTACAACTATGGAAAATTGTGTCCTCTATTCATCGCCTGACCGTCAGGAATTATCCATGACATTTAATTTTCATCACCTCAAGGTGGACTACAAAGATGGGCAAAAGTGGACCTTGGCTCCCTTTGATTTTGAAGAGTTGAAAAGTCTTTATCATAGCTGGTGCAAGGAGATGAGTGATAAAGATGGGTGGAGCGCTCTCTTCTGGAACAATCACGACCAACCACGCGCTTTAAACCGTTTTGTCGATATTCAGAACTTTCGCAAGGAAGGGGCTACCATGCTAGCAGCCAGCATTCACCTGTCACGTGGAACACCTTATATTTATATGGGCGAGGAAATCGGAATGGTTGACCCAGACTATGATTCCATGGCTGACTATGTGGATGTCGAGTCCATCAATGCCTATCAGATGCTCTTAGAAGAAGGGAAGAGTCAGGAAGAAGCCTTCCAGATTATTCAGGCTAAGTCGCGTGATAATTCACGAATTCCCATGCAGTGGGATGCTTCGGAAAATGCAGGATTTACAGTAGGGACACCTTGGCTCAAGGCAGGAAAATCCTCCCCTCACATCAATGTAGAAAATGAAATCCAAGGCCCGATTTTCACCTTCTACCAAGACTTGATTCGACTTCGTAAAGAAATGCCTATCATCTCAGAAGGAAGTTACAAACCAGCTTTTGAAGACAGTCAGCAAGTCTACGCTTTTGAACGCCAGCATGAGGATCAAAAGTTACTAGTGCTCAATAATTTTTATGCCACAGAAGTGGAAATCGACTTATCAGTAGCCTACCAAAATGGACGAATTTTGATTTCAAACTATGAAGATGCAGAAGTGTCTGAAAAAATTCTACTCAAACCTTATCAAACACTGGCTATCCATGTAAATTAAACTCAGTAAGGAGCTCTCTTTCGCAGAAAAGCAGGGTTCTTTTTGCTGTCTATTCCCTCCCTGAAAGCGTAAAACAAACTGGTCAGGGTGGCTAGTTTGTGGTATAATGAAAGAGACTTAAAAAGAAACAGGAGAAATATGATGGATTTACTTTTAGCAATTGTATTGATTGTGCTAGCTTTTCTAGGAGGAGCTCTTGGAGGAATGTACTTGATTCGTAAGCAAATTGAAAAAGAATTCGCTGACAACCCACGTTTGAATGCTGAAGCAGTTCGTACTCTTTTGAGTGCAAATGGTCAAAAACCAAGCGAAGCTAAGGTACAACAAGTTTACCACCAAATCATCCGCCAACAAAAAGCAGCCCTTGCTAACAATAAAAAGAAAAAATAAATAAGGAAAAGTCTGGGATGAAAGTTCCAGACTTCTCACTATGTTGGTTATGGTTTAGGGATGAGACTTTTTCCTTGCATTCTATTGATATTTGATTATGATTAAGAGAGATAGTTGTTGATTAGGCTGTCATTATTCAGTTCATAAGGAACGGTAATCATAATGAACTATCAATCAGAAAAAAGACTAGAAAGAAGACTGTATGGATAATCGACCAATTGGTTTTTTGGATTCGGGTGTCGGGGGCTTGACCGTTGTGCGCGAGCTTATGCGCCAACTTCCCCATGAAGAAATCGTCTATATTGGAGATTCGGCGCGGGCGCCCTATGGCCCCCGTCCTGCTGAGCAAATTCGTGAATATACTTGGCAGTTGGTCAACTTTCTCTTGACCAAGGATGTCAAAATGATTGTCATTGCTTGTAATACTGCGACTGCGGTCGTCTGGGAAGAAATCAAGGCTCAACTAGACATTCCCGTCCTAGGTGTGATTTTGCCAGGAGCTTCGGCAGCTATCAAGTCCAGCCAAGGTGGGAAAATCGGAGTGATTGGAACGCCCATGACGGTCCAATCAGACATCTACCGTCAGAAAATCCATGATTTGGATCCGGACTTACAGGTGGAGAGTTTGGCCTGTCCCAAGTTTGCTCCCTTGGTGGAGTCAGGTGCCCTGTCAACCAGTGTCACCAAGAAAGTGGTATATGAAACCCTGCGTCCCTTGGTTGGAAAGGTGGATAGCCTGATTTTGGGTTGTACCCATTATCCACTGCTCAGACCTATTATTCAAAATGTCATGGGGCCAAAAGTTCAGCTCATTGATAGTGGGGCAGAGTGCGTACGGGACATCTCAGTCTTACTTAATTATTTTGAAATCAATCGTGGTCGCGATGCTGGACCACTTAATCACCGTTTTTACACAACAGCCAGCAGCCAAAGTTTTGCACAAATTGGTGAAGAATGGCTGGAAAAAGAAATTCATGTGGAGCATGTAGAATTATGACAAATAAAATTTATGAATACAAGGATGACCAGGACTGGTATGTTGGGTCCTATAGTATTTTTGGTGGTGTCCGGACTTTGACTGATGAAGACTTGGATTTTCCTCTAGTTGGATTGGCCAAAATCTTTCGAGACGAGGAACGAGGTTTTCCACTTTCAGTTACTGTTTTACGCTATGGTTCTCCCTACCGTTTATTGTCTTTTGTAGTAGATATCCTTAACCAAGAAATGGGCCGAAATTTGGAAGTTATTCAACGTCAAGGAGCCCTGCTCTTGGTTGAAAATGGGCAGCTCTTGTATGTAGAATTACCCAAAGAAGGTGTTGATGTAGAAGCCTTCTTTGAGACAAACAAGGTCAGAGAAACCTTATTGATTGCGACTCGTAACGAGGGCAAGACCAAGGAATTCCGAGCTATCTTTGATAAGTTAGGCTACGATGTGGAAAATCTTAATGACTATCCTGACCTGCCTGAAGTAGCTGAAACAGGCATGACCTTCGAAGAAAATGCCCGTCTCAAGGCAGAAACTATTTCTCAATTAACGGGCAAGATGGTTTTGGCAGATGACTCAGGTCTCAAAGTCGATGTCCTTGGTGGCTTGCCAGGTGTCTGGTCAGCACGTTTTGCAGGTGTGGGAGCTACTGACCGTGAAAACAATGCCAAACTCTTGCACGAATTGGCCATGGTCTTTGAACTAAAAGATCGTTCGGCTCAGTTCCACACAACCCTAGTCGTAGCCAGTCCAAACAAGGAAAGTTTGGTTGTTGAAGCAGACTGGCCAGGTTACATTAACTTTGAACCTAAGGGTGAAAATGGCTTTGGCTATGACCCTCTCTTCCTTGTAGGGGAGACAGGTAAGTCCTCAGCTGAATTAACCCTTGAAGAAAAAAATAGTCAATCTCACCGTGCCTTAGCCGTTAAGAAACTTTTGGAGGTATTTCCATCATGGCAAAGCAAACCATCATTGTAATGAGCGATTCTCATGGCGATAGCTTGATTGTGGAAGAAATCCGTGATCGCTATGTAGGCAAAGTTGATGCCGTTTTTCATAATGGCGATTCTGAACTGCGTCCTGATTCTCCCCTTTGGGAGGGCATCCGCGTTGTTAAAGGGAACATGGACTTCTATGCCGGCTATCCAGAACGTTTGGTGACCGAGCTTGGTTCGATCAAGATTATCCAAACTCATGGCCACTTGTTTGACATTAATTTCAACTTTCAAAAGTTGGACTACTGGGCTCAGGAAGAAGAGGCCGATATCTGCCTTTATGGTCACTTGCATGTGCCAAGTGCTTGGATGGAAGGCAAGACCCTCTTTCTAAATCCAGGCTCCATCAGTCAACCACGTGGGACCATCAGAGAATGTCTCTATGCTCGTGTGGAGATTGATGATAGTTATTTTAAAGTGGACTTTTTGACACGAGACCATGAGGTGTATCCGGGCTTGTCCAAGGAGTTTAGCCGATGATTGCCAAGGAGTTTGAGACTTTCTTGTTGGGGCAAGAAGAAACTTTTTTGACTCCTGCTAAAAATCTAGCTGTGTTGATTGATACTCACAATGCGGACCACGCGACCCTCTTGCTCAGTCAGATGACCTATACCCGTGTTCCTGTTGTGACAGATGAAAAACAGTTTGTTGGGACGATTGGGCTCAGAGATATTATGGCTTATCAGATGGAGCATGACTTGAGTCAAGAAATCATGGCGGATACGGATATTGTTCATATGACCAAAACGGACGTAGCGGTCGTCTCGCCTGATTTTACCATCACGGAGGTCTTGCACAAGCTGGTAGATGAGTCCTTCTTGCCGGTTGTGGATGCGTCAGGGATTTTTCAAGGGATTATCACGCGCAAGTCCATCCTCAAGGCAGTTAATGCCCTCTTACATGACTTTAGTAAGGAATATGAGATTCGATGCAAATGAGAGACAGGATTTCAGCCTTTTTAGAGGAAAAGCAGGGCTTGTCTGTCAATTCAAAGCAGTCCTATAAGTATGATCTGGAGCAATTTTTAGACATTGTAGGCGAGCGGATTTCTGAGACCAGTCTCAAGATTTACCAAGCCCAGCTAGCCAATCTAAAAATCAGCGCCCAGAAGCGAAAGATTTCGGCCTGTAACCAATTTCTCTACTTTCTCTATCAAAAAGGAGAAGTGGACAGCTTTTATCGTTTGGAATTAGCCAAACAAGCTGAAAAGAAGGCCGAAAAGCCGGAACTCTTAGACCTAGACTCTTTTTGGCAGGAAAGTAATTATCCAGAAGGACGCTTGCTGGCGCTTCTTATCTTGGAAATAGGGCTCTTGCCAAGTGAAATTTTAGCCCTTAAGGTTGCAGATATCAATCTGGATTTTCAGGTGCTGCGAATCAATAAGGCTTCCCAACAGAGGATTATCACCATTCCCACGACCTTGCTTTCAGAATTGGAACCCTTGATGGGCCAGACCTATCTCTTTGAAAGGGGAGGGAAAGCCTATTCTCGTCAGTGGGCCTTTCGTCAGTTAGAAGTTTTTGTCAAGGAGAAAGGTTTTCCAGCCTTATCAGCCCAAGCCTTGCGGGAACAGTTCATTCTACGACAAATAGAAAACAAGGTCGATTTGTACGAAATTGCAAAAAAACTAGGATTAAAAACAGTCCTGACCTTAGAAAAATATAGATAATGGATATTAAATTAAAAGATTTTGAAGGGCCCCTGGACTTACTCTTGCACCTGGTCTCAAAGTACCAGATGGATATCTACGATGTTCCAATTACAGAAGTCATTGAGCAGTATCTAGCCTATGTCTCAACCCTGCAGGCCATGCGTCTGGAAGTGACGGGCGAGTACATGGTTATGGCCAGTCAGCTCATGCTGATCAAGAGCCGCAAACTCCTTCCCAAGGTAGCAGAAGTGACCGACTTGGAGGATGACCTGGAGCAGGATCTTCTCTCTCAAATCGAAGAATACCGCAAGTTCAAGCTCTTGGGTGAGCACTTGGAAGCCAAGCACCAAGAAAGGGCCCAGTACTATTCCAAAGCGCCGACAGAGTTGATTTACGAAGATGCGGAGCTCGTGCATGACAAGACGACCATTGATCTCTTTTTGGCTTTTTCAAATATCCTAGCCAAGAAAAAAGAGGAGTTTGCACAGAATCACACGACTATCCTGCGGGATGAGTATAAGATTGAGGACATGATGGTTATCGTGAAAGAGTCCTTGGCTGAACGAGACCAGTTGCGCTTGCAGGATTTGTTCAAGGAAGCTCAGAATGTCCAAGAGGTCATTACCCTCTTTTTGGCAACCCTAGAGTTAATCAAAACCCAGGAGCTGATCCTCGTGCAAGAGGAGAGTTTCGGAGATATCTATCTCATGGAAAAGAAGGAAGAAAGTCAAGTGGCCCAAAGCTAGACTTGATAGAGAGGAAAGATGAGTACTTTAGCAAAAATAGAAGCGCTCTTGTTTGTAGCGGGTGAAGATGGGATTAGAGTCCGCCAGTTAGCTGAACTCCTCTCTCTGCCACCGACAGGCCTCCAACAGAGTTTAGAAAAATTAGCCCAGAAGTATGAAAAGGACCCAGATTCCAGCTTGGCTCTGATTGAGACAGGTGGTGCTTATAGATTGGTGACCAAGCCTCAGTTTTCAGAGATTTTGAAGGAATATTCCAAGGCACCTATCAACCAGAGTTTATCTCGGGCTGCCCTTGAGACCTTGTCCATCATTGCCTACAAACAGCCCATCACACGGATAGAGATTGATGCCATTCGTGGGGTCAACTCGAGTGGGGCCTTGGCAAAGTTGCAGGCCTTTGACTTGATACGAGAAGACGGGAAAAAAGAAGTGTTGGGTCGCCCCAACCTCTATGTGACTACAGATTATTTCCTAGATTACATGGGGATAAATCATTTGGAAGAATTACCAGTGATTGATGAGCTTGAGATTCAAGCCCAAGAAAGCCAATTATTTGGTGAAAGGATAGAAGAAGATGAGAATCAATAAGTATATTGCCCACGCAGGTGTGGCCAGTAGGAGAAAAGCAGAAGAGCTGATCAAGCAAGGTTTGGTGACGGTTAACGGCCAAGTGGTACGTGAACTAGCAACGACCATCAAGTCCGGCGACAAGGTCGAAGTTGAAGGTCAACCTATTTACAATGAAGAAAAGGTCTATTATCTGCTTAACAAACCACGCGGTGTGATTTCCAGTGTGACAGATGACAAGGGCCGCAAGACGGTTGTTGACCTCTTGCCCAACGTGAAGGAGCGTATCTACCCTGTAGGTCGTTTGGACTGGGACACATCAGGTGTCTTGATTTTGACCAATGACGGGGATTTTACAGACGAGATGATTCACCCACGTAATGAGATTGACAAGGTTTATGTCGCGCGTGTTAAAGGTGTGGCCAATAAGGATAATCTCCGCCCCTTGACCCGTGGACTTGAGATTGATGGTAAGAAAACCAAGCCGGCTGTCTATGAGATTCTCAAAGTGGATCCAGTCAAAAACCGCTCTGTGGTGCAGTTGACTATCCATGAAGGGCGTAACCACCAGGTTAAAAAGATGTTTGAAGCTGTCGGTCTCCAAGTAGATAAGTTATCACGGACTCGTTTCGGACATCTAGACTTGACAGGACTTCGTCCGGGAGAATCTCGTCGCCTTAATAAAAAAGAAATCAGCCAACTACATACCATGGCTGTAACCAAGAAATAATGAAACGAATCTTAATAGCGCCTGTGCGCTTTTACCAACGGTTTATCTCGCCAGCCTTTCCCCCCTCTTGTCGTTTTGAGCCTACCTGCTCAAACTATATGATTCAGGCTATTGAAAAACATGGCTTCAAGGGTGTTTTGATGGGCTTGGCTCGGATTTTACGTTGCCATCCCTGGTCGAAAACAGGTAAGGACCCCGTCCCAGACCATTTTTCTTTAAAGAGAAATGCAAAATAATATTCAATGAAAATCAAAGAACAAACTAGGAAACTAGCCGCAGGCTACTCAAAACAGTGTTTTGAGGTTGTGGATAGAACTGACGAAGTCAGTAACCATACCTACGGCAAGGCGACGTTGACGTGCTTTGAAGAGATTTTCGAAGAGTATAAATTGGATTCTAATGTATAAAACACAGATAGATGATACTTGGTATTTATCAAGTGCCATCTATCTGTGTTTTTATTTATGATTGATGTTTCTGCTATTTATTCCAAAATGTTTTTACCCTCTTTAACACGCCAATGATAGTCTGATAAAATAATATCTTCGAGGGAGTAGCTAGCCTTCCAATCAAGATATTTTTTAGCTTTTGATGCGTCTGCTAGGACGCTAGCTGGGTCACCAGCACGGCGAGCAACAATTTCGTGTGGTATTTTTT
This sequence comes from Streptococcus mitis, assembly GCF_047460035.1. Lineage (GTDB taxonomy): Bacteria > Bacillota > Bacilli > Lactobacillales > Streptococcaceae > Streptococcus > Streptococcus mitis_DW. The sequence goes on from NZ_JASHHB010000006.1 coordinate 86,263, forward strand.
GATTCAGTAATTCTTCAGCAGTTTTAAAGATTTCTTTGACGGTATAGCCTTTTTCAGTTCCTAAGTTAAAGATTTGAGAAGAACTGTCTTCTTGAAATAGGTAGTTCATTCCTTTAACATGAGCCTGTGCAAGGTCCAAGACATGAATGTAATCCCGAATACATGAACCATCACGTGTATCGTAGTCATCTCCAAATATTTTCAGGCTATCATTTTGTCCCAATGCGGTCTTGTTGATATTTGGAATGATATGAGTTGGATTTTTCACTCGCAGACCGTTTGAAGCATCCATTTCAGCCCCAGCTACATTAAAGTAACGGAAAATGACATATTTCCAATTATAGCGATTGGCCATCCAGTAAATCATTCGTTCACCCATCAGTTTTGTTTCTGCATAAGGGTTGACAGGGTCGAGCAGGGTATCTTCAGTTGCAGGCTTGTCAATACAGTTATTACCATAGAGGGAAGCAGTCGAAGAGAACATGATTTTTTGAATGCCAACTTCAGATAAGACTTTGAGAACTTGGTTCATACCAGCAACATTGGCAGTGAAGTATTTACTTGGGTTTTCAATACTTTCGCTCACAACAATTTCACCTGCACAATGAAGAACAGCATCAATCTGATTTTCTTCTAAGTAAGCTTTTAGGGCACTAGAATCATAAACATCTAGTTGTTTAAAGCTAGCACGACTATCTACAGCTGAACGATTTCCTGTAGAGAGATTATCTAGAACATGTACCTGATAGCCAGCATTTAAAAGAGCTTTAACGGTATGGGAGCCAATGTAGCCAGCTCCACCTGTAACAAGAATTGTTTTGGTCATGATTTTTTCCTTTTCCTAGTTTTGTACTATTTTAAAGAAATAAGAAGGCAAAGTCAACTATTTTCTGCAAATTTCATAAAAAACTGAACAAATATAGCATTGAATTGTTTTGTGTTTGGAAATTAATAGTTTGGTTGATCTTGGAATAGTTCTTAGATTTCACCTCACATGCAAGAAAATACAAGCTTTTTATAAGATACAGTAAGACTAAGATACTAATTTAGAAATCCACCTTCCCGCTATCCTTCTCCTATAAAAAGTGGTAAAATGGATGAAAGAAAGAAGGAACTGAAATGACAACATTATTTTCAAAAATCAAAGAAGTAACAGAACTTGCTGCTATCTCAGGTCATGAAGCGCCTGTCCGTGCTTATCTTCGTGAAAAATTGACACCGCATGTGGATGAAGTGGTGACAGATGGCTTGGGTGGTATTTTTGGTATCAAACATTCAGAAGCTGCAGATGCACCGCGCGTCTTGGTCGCTTCTCACATGGATGAAGTTGGTTTTATGGTCAGCGAAATCAAGCCAGATGGTACTTTTCGTGTCGTAGAAATCGGTGGTTGGAATCCTATGGTGGTTAGTAGCCAGCGCTTTAAACTCTTTACTCGTGACGGTCGTGAAATTCCTGTGATTTCAGGCTCTGTTCCGCCACATTTGACTCGTGGTAAGGGCGGACCAACCATGCCTGCCATTGCAGATATCGTCTTTGATGGTGGTTTTGCGGACAAGGTTGAGGCAGAAAGCTTTGGTATCCGTCCTGGTGATACCATCGTACCAGATAGTTCTGCAATCTTGACAGCCAATGAAAAAAATATCATCTCAAAAGCTTGGGACAACCGCTATGGAGTTCTCATGGTGAGCGAGTTGGCGGAAGCTCTGTCAGGTCAAAAACTCGAAAATGAACTCTATCTTGGCTCTAACGTCCAAGAAGAAGTTGGTCTTCGTGGTGCTCATACTTCCACAACCAAGTTTGACCCAGAAGTTTTCCTAGCAGTTGACTGCTCACCTGCTGGTGATGTTTATGGCGGTCAAGGTAAGATTGGAGATGGAACCTTGATTCGTTTCTATGATCCAGGTCACTTGCTTCTCCCAGGAATGAAGGATTTCCTTTTGACAACAGCTGAAGAAGCTGGTATCAAGTACCAATACTATTGTGGTAAAGGCGGAACAGACGCTGGCGCAGCTCATCTGAAAAATGGTGGTGTCCCATCTACAACAATTGGTGTTTGCGCTCGTTATATCCATTCTCATCAAACCCTCTACGCTATGGATGACTTCTTAGAAGCGCAAGCTTTCTTGCAAGCCTTGGTGAAAAAATTGGATCGTTCAACAGTTGACTTGATTAAAAATTATTAAACTTAAGGAGGTGGTAGGGATGGTAGAACCAAACCTAGAAAGCCTTATAAAAGATCTTTACAATCATGCTCGACATGATTTGAGTGAAGATTTAGTTGCTACTCTCCTAGAGACTGCAAAAAAACTGCCCACTACAAATGAGCAATTGCTGGCAGTTCGTATCTCAGGCCTGGTCAATCGTGAATTGCTCCTAAATCCCAAACATCCGGCACCTGAGTTAATCAACTTAGCTCGTTTTATCAAAAGAGAAGAAGCAAAGTACAGAGGAACTGCGGCTTCTGCGCTTATGTACGGGGAGCTCTTTAAAATGCTTTGATTCCATTGTGAATCAAAGCATTTTTCTATATGTTAGAAAAGCAATTCTTGGTTAGGAAAAGAAAAAAGCCATCCTATTTAGGATAGCTTCTTGGTACTTAGATTTGTTCAGCAATGACCTTTTCAGCTAAATTCATAGCATGGTCAGACACACGAGTGTAGTGGGAAATGATGTCGATAAAGTTGACCCCAGCTTGCGTTGAACACTCGCCCTTGTTGAGGCGTTTGATGTGAGTCTTTCTGAGAACACGTTCCATATTGTTGATTTCTTTATGGCGTTCAATCAGACTTTGAGCTTTTTCAATATCATTGTTTTCCACGCTGTCAAGGGCATCCTTGATAAAGGCAGTGGTTTTTTGATAGATATCAGCTAGTTCTTGCAAAGCAGCTTCAGAGAACACAACATTTTTACGTTGAAGATAGTCGGTCAGATTGATTAGGGCTTCTGCGTGGTCCCCAATCCGTTCCAAATCACGGGATGAATCCAGGATGTTGGTGAGCACTTCACTTTCTTTCTGGCTAAGAGCTTCGCTTGAAAGAGTAATAAGATAGCGAGTCAATTTTTCATCAATGGTATTGATGGCTTCTTCTGTCTTGTGGCCTTTTTCAGCAACCTTTTCATTGAGGTCAATGATGTAGTTGTATGAAAGGTCAAAGGCTTTAGAAGCATAATTTCCCAAGTGAAGGAGTTCTTTTTTGGCATTTCCGAGAGCGATTGATGGAGCTTGTTTAATCAAATGCTCATCAAGATAAAGTGGCTCGTACTTGACAACTTCATCTTCACCAGGGATGAGCTTGGTTACAAAGTAGGCCAAGGCTCCGATGAATGGAAATTGGATAATAGTATTTGTGATATTAAAGGTTCCGTGGGCGAAGGCAATAGTCATTTCTGGAGCCAGATTGAGTGTAGATTCAAACCATTGAATCAAGCCAGTGAAAGGTACAAGGAAGACAATACAGATAACCGTACCAATCACGTTAAAGGCGACATGGGCACCAGCAACACGTTTGGCAGCGATATTGGCTCCAAGAGAAGCAATAATAGCTGTAATGGTCGTTCCGATATTATCACCAAACAAGACTGGTAGGGCACCTTGTAGATCAATCAAACCACTTGCGTAAAGATTCTGTAGGATACCGATAGTTGCGGAAGAAGCTTGAATGAGTAGGGTTAGTCCAGTTCCGACAAAGACACCTAGAATAGGACTCTTGCTTAGTTCAACCATATAGTCTCTAAAGACTTGCAGGTCTTTTAGAGGTTCCATTGCACCGCTCATAAGATTGAGAGCGAAGAAGATACCACCTACACCAAAAATGATACGTCCGATGTTATTGATAGAGCGATTCTTGGTGAAGAAGAGACAAATCGCTCCGATGAAAAGCATTGGTAAGGCATAATCTCCTAGCTTAAAACCGATGATAAAGGATGTAACGGTAGTTCCAATATTGGCACCCATGACAATACCGATAGCTTGACGCAAGGTCAAAAGTCCTGCGCTGACTAGCCCCACTGTAATGACTGTGACCCCAGAACTTGACTGAATTAGCGCCGTCATACCGATACCAACTAGCACACCGAAGAACGGATTGCTGGTATATTTGTCAATGTAAAACCGAAGGCGATCTCCAGCAGCTTGTTGCAAACCGTCTCCCATGGTCTTGATACTATATAAGAATAGTCCCAGACCACCTAAAAAGTGAAATAAAATTTCCTGCCAATTAATGGACATTTCTTTTTCCTCCGAAAAATAATAACGGAATTTCTCCTATTCTATTTTAAAGGATAAAAGTAAATCTAACAAGTGTTAAGCTAAGATTTTAGAAAGAAAATTCGTTAGAAAAAGCAAAAATAATATACTCTAGGATGTCACAAAGATTAAATATCGAAAAATCTTGTGAAATCTTTCCTTATATTTCCAAAGTGTGATATAATAGTTTCGAATAAAATAAATAAAGGGGTTTTTGTAACATGGCAAAACTTACTGTTAAAGACGTTGACTTGAAAGGTAAAAAAGTCCTCGTTCGTGTTGACTTCAACGTACCATTGAAAGATGGCGTAATCACTAACGACAACCGTATCACAGCAGCTCTTCCAACTATTAAGTACATCATCGAACAAGGTGGACGTGCAATTCTTTTCTCTCACCTTGGACGTGTGAAAGAAGAAGCTGATAAAGCTGGTAAATCACTTGCTCCTGTAGCAGCAGACTTGGCAGCTAAATTGGGCCAAGACGTTGTTTTCCCAGGTGTCACTCGTGGTGCTGAATTGGAAGCAGCTATCAACGCTCTTGAAGATGGACAAGTTCTCTTGGTTGAAAACACTCGTTACGAAGATGTTGATGGCAAGAAAGAATCTAAAAACGATCCTGAACTTGGTAAATACTGGGCATCACTTGGAGATGGTATCTTCGTAAACGATGCATTCGGTACAGCTCACCGTGCACACGCATCTAACGTTGGTATCTCAGCAAACGTTGAAAAAGCAGTTGCTGGTTTCCTTCTTGAAAACGAAATTGCCTACATCCAAGAAGCAGTTGAAACTCCAGAACGTCCATTCGTGGCTATCCTTGGTGGTTCAAAAGTTTCAGACAAGATCGGTGTTATCGAAAACTTGCTTGAAAAAGCTGATAAAGTCCTTATCGGTGGTGGTATGACTTACACATTCTACAAAGCACAAGGTATCGAAATCGGTAACTCACTTGTAGAAGAAGACAAATTGGATGTTGCGAAAGCTCTTCTTGAAAAAGCAAACGGTAAATTGATCTTGCCAGTTGACTCAAAAGAAGCTAACGCATTTGCTGGTTACACTGAAGTGCGTGACACTGAAGGTGAAGCAGTTTCTGAAGGCTTCCTTGGTCTTGACATCGGTCCAAAATCTATCGCTAAATTTGACGAAGCTTTGACTGGTGCGAAAACAGTTGTATGGAACGGACCTATGGGTGTGTTTGAAAACCCAGACTTCCAAGCTGGTACAATCGGTGTGATGGACGCTATCGTGAAACAACCAGGCGTTAAATCAATCATCGGTGGTGGTGACTCAGCTGCCGCAGCGATTAACCTTGGCCGTGCAGATAAATTCTCATGGATCTCTACTGGTGGTGGAGCATCAATGGAACTTCTTGAAGGTAAAGTTCTTCCAGGACTTGCAGCCTTGACAGAAAAATAAGATTTTATAAACAAATCAAAGAATAGAGGGATGAAAGTTCCTCTTTTCTTTTGCTCAAAATAAAAACGCTTCCTCTCAACTATTACTCATAAAAATCACCGATTTATGATAAAATGGAAATAGAAAGTTGAGATTATGAGTTATTTTAAAAAATATAAATTCGATAAATCCCAGTTCAAACTTGGTATGCGAACCTTTAAAACAGGTATTGCTGTTTTTCTAGTTCTCTTGATTTTTGGCTTTTTTGGTTGGAAAGGTCTTCAAATTGGTGCTTTGACAGCCGTTTTTAGCCTGAGGGAGAGTTTTGATAAGAGTGTCCATTTTGGGACTTCGCGTATTCTAGGAAATAGTATCGGTGGCCTCTATGCCCTAGTCTTCTTCTTATTAAATACCTTTTTCCACGAAGCCTTTTGGGTAACCTTAGTAGTTGTTCCAATATGCACCATGTTAACCATTATGACAAATGTAGCCATGAATAACAAAGCAGGGGTTATTGGTGGTGTAGCAGCTATGTTAATCATTACCCTATCGATTCCGAGTGGCGAGACGATTTTGTACGTATTTGCGCGTGTATCAGAAACTTTCATGGGAGTTTTTGTCGCAATTCTCGTAAATTATGATATTGACCGCATTCGGCTCTTTTTTGAGAAAAAAGAAAAATAATGTTACATTTTATAACATTATCAATTGACGTTTGTCTTTTTTTAGACTATAATAGACAGAAAGAAGGAAATTGTAAATGAAGGAAAAAGAATTTCGCCGAAATATGGCTGTTTTTCCTATCGGCAGTGTTATGAAGTTGACCGATCTATCGGCGCGTCAGATTCGTTATTATGAAGATCAAGAGTTGATTAAGCCTGATCGAAACGAAGGGAACCGTCGCATGTATTCCTTGAATGACATGGATCGTCTGCTTGAAATCAAAGATTATATCTCTGAAGGTTATAATATCGCTGCCATTAAGAAAAAATATGCTGAACGTGAAGCGAAATCCAAGAAAGCGGTGAGTCAGACTGAGGTGCGTCGTGCACTTCATAATGAACTCCTCCAACAAGGTCGCTTTGCTTCAGTACGGTCACCTTTTGGTCGCGGTTAGGCAACCGCAAGTAGTCATACATTAAGGAGAAAACTCATGCCAATCACAGCTGCAGATATTCGTCGTGAAGTCAAGGAAAAAAATGTTACCTTTATTCGTCTCATGTTCTCAGATATTTTGGGAACCATGAAAAACGTCGAAATTCCTGCTACAGATGAACAGTTAGATAAAGTCTTGTCAAACAAGGCTATGTTTGATGGATCTTCTATTGAAGGTTTTGTACGTATCAATGAGTCGGATATGTACTTGTACCCAGACTTGGATACATGGACAGTCTTCCCTTGGGGAGATGAAAATGGAAGTGTTGCAGGTTTGATCTGTGATGTCTATACAACAGAAGGTGAACCATTTGCAGGAGACCCTCGTGGCAATTTGAAACGTGCTCTTCGTCACATGGAAGAAGTGGGATTCAAATCCTTCAACCTTGGGCCAGAGCCAGAATTCTTCCTATTTAAGTTGGATGAAAATGGAGATCCAACACTTGAAGTGAATGACAAGGGTGGCTACTTTGATTTGGCGCCTACTGACCTTGCGGACAACACACGTCGTGAGATTGTGAATGTCTTGACCAAAATGGGATTTGAAGTAGAAGCGAGTCACCACGAGGTTGCGGTTGGACAGCATGAGATTGACTTCAAGTACGATGAAGTTCTCCGTGCTTGTGATAAGATTCAAATCTTTAAACTTGTTGTTAAAACCATTGCTCGCAAACATGGGCTTTACGCAACCTTTATGGCTAAACCAAAATTTGGTATTGCTGGATCAGGTATGCACTGTAATATGTCCTTGTTTGATGAAGAAGGAAACAATGCCTTCTTTGATCCAAATGATCCAAAAGGAATGCAGTTGTCAGAAACGGCCTACCATTTCCTTGGCGGTTTGATTAAGCATGCCTACAACTATACTGCCATCATGAACCCAACAGTTAACTCATACAAACGTTTGGTTCCTGGTTATGAAGCACCTGTTTACATTGCTTGGGCTGGTCGTAACCGTTCGCCACTTGTGCGCGTGCCTGCTTCACGTGGTATGGGAACTCGTCTTGAGTTACGTTCAGTGGATCCGATGGCAAACCCATATATCGCGATGGCTGTGCTGTTGGAAGTTGGTTTGCATGGTATTGAAAACAAAATTGAAGCACCAGCTCCTATCGAAGAAAATATCTACATCATGACAGCAGAAGAGCGTAAGGAAGCTGGTATTACAGACCTTCCATCAACTCTTCACAACGCTTTGAAAGCTTTGACAGAAGATGAAGTTGTTAGAGCGGCTCTTGGAGAACATATCTATACTAGTTTCCTTGAAGCCAAACGAATTGAATGGGCAAGTTATGCAACCTTCGTTTCACAATGGGAAATTGATAACTATTTAGATCTTTATTAATATAGAAGAAAGATTGCCTGAGGGCGGTCTTTTTTCTTGTGTTTTATATCGAGGTGTGATATATTTTATATAACGAAGTGCGATATATCGAATTGAATAGGAGGTGAATGCAAATGGAATTAACGGATAAGATTCGTCGAGTTTATCTTCCGATGACGGAAACGGGTTTTTATATCTTGTTCTGTCTGCAAAAGGAAGGTCATGGGTACAGTATTACGCAAAAGGTCAAGGAGATGACAGATTTGCAAGTTTCGATTAGTCCTGGAACTATGTATGGAACCTTGTCAAAGATGGAAAAGGATGGTTTGATTTCCTTTGTCCGCGAAGAGGAAAAACGGAAAATCTATCAGATTACAGACTTGGGACGCAAAGTCTTAGATATTGAATTGAAGCGTATTGAACGGCTCTATAGAAACAGTCGGGAGGAAGGATGATGGAAAAGAAAATTGTTTATCGAATTTTTACAATTGCGGATTATGAGAGGGAGGCTCTATACTTTAGAGAAATGCATGCTAAGGGCTGGAAACTTAGGAAAGTAAGCTATTCTATCTTATTGTTTGCAGTTAAGTATACCTTTGAAAAATGTCACCCTGAGCAAGTGTCTTATCAGTTGGACTTTTACCCAATGGAAAAATCAGAGAGAACTTCCTATTTACAACTGTTTAAAGACTGTGGCTGGGAGCATATTACAGACTTTAATAGTTTTTCCTATTTTAGAAAAGTACATTCTGAAATTGAATCGGATGCAGAGTTTGAAATTTATAATGACGCGGCCGGGAAGTTAGCTATGGTTAATCGCATTTTAAGACTGCGATTAGTACCTGTTTTACTTTTGCTAGCCATACATATACCATTCTTACTTAAGTTGCTCAATAAAAGTAATGCGTATGGTCTATGGAGTTTATTTGCGGTCGGGCTAGATATTTTCTTGTCTTTAATCCTTTTGTTAATAGTTGCCTATATTAGCTGGAAGTTATGGCATAAAAAGAAGGAATTATCAGATTTATGATAGGGTAGGTATGCTCAAAATTGGAGGGGAAGTCATGATAAATAAAAAGCAATTTCGGATTTTCACCATTGTTGATTTGGACAAGGAAGAAGAATATTTACATGAGATGCATTTGAAAGGTTGGAAGTATAGAACGAGTCGTTTTGGTTTTTTCTATTTTGACCAATGTCAACCAGACGATGTCATCTACTGTATCTATGATTCTAGATTTCTTAAAAAGTATAAGTATGAACTGCAAGATTTTAGAAATAGAGGTTGGGAATTGATAGGAGCAGGTTCTTGTTCGATTCTTCGTAAATCGTCTTCTAATTTACTTCCAGAGGATCAAGTCTATGTGAGTAAGGGTCTTAGGTGGGAAGTTATGCGGTCTAGACTTCGTTCATGTACAGCTACTTTCTTAGGTGGTTTGGTTGTTTGTATGAGTTTATTTAAAGAAGAACTTTCTATATCTTTCTTTATTATTTTTCTTTTATATGCTTTTCTGATTTCTTATCTAATCCATGGTTTTTTCAGACTTAAAAGGAAATACCGAGTAGATGGAAGGTAGGGTTCTAGGTCTTCAGACTGATTTTTAGCACTCTTGATAAAAGAGTGCTAATTTTTTGAGTTTTTATCTTGACATTCTCTTTTAAGGGTGTATAATAGAATCATAAGTTAGCACTTGAGCGTATCGAGTGCTAATCGATCAGACAGAGAGGAGTGATGAGATGGTTACAGAGCGTCAGCAGGATATTTTAAATCTGATTATTGACATCTTTACCAAAACGCACGAACCTGTCGGATCCAAAGCCTTGCAAGAGTCTATTAACTCTAGCAGTGCAACCATTCGTAATGACATGGCGGCTCTAGAAAAGCAAGGTTTGCTTGAGAAGGCTCATACTTCAAGTGGTCGGATGCCAAGTGTTGCTGGTTTTCAGTACTATGTAAAACACTCACTGGATTTTGATCGACTGGCTGAAAATGAGGTTTATGAGATCGTCAAAGCCTTTGATCAGGAATTCTTCAAATTGGAGGATATTCTGCAAGAGGCTGCTAATCTACTGACAGACTTGAGTGGCTGTACGGTAGTAGCACTGGATGTTGAGCCGAGCAGGCAACGGTTGACAGCCTTTGATATCGTTGTTTTGGGGCAACATACAGCCTTGGCAGTATTTACCCTAGACGAGTCTCGAACGGTTACCAGTCAGTTTCTGATTCCAAGGAACTTCTTGCAGGAGGATTTGCTGAAACTGAAGGCAATCATTCAGGAACGTTTCCTCGGCCACACCGTTCTAGATATTCACTACAAGATTCGGACGGAGATTCCGCAGATTATCCAGCGTTACTTTACAACAACGGATAATGTGGTTGATCTCTTTGAACACATTTTTAAGGAAATGTTCAACGAAAACATTGTGGTGGCGGGCAAGGTCAATCTCTTGAATTTTGCTAATCTAGCAGCCTATCAGTTCTTTGACCAACCGCAAAAGGTGGCCCTGGAAATTCGTGAGGGGCTGCATGAGGATCAGATGCAAAACGTCCGTGTTGCAGACAGTCAAGAGTCCTGTCTAGCTGACCTAGCGGTGATTAGTAGCAAGTTCCTCATTCCTTATCGGGGAGTTGGAATTCTAGCAATTATCGGTCCAGTCAATCTGGATTACCAACAGCTAATCAACCAAGTCAATGTGGTCAACCGTGTTTTGACCATGAAGTTGACAGATTTTTACCGCTACCTCAGCAGTAATCATTACGAAGTACATTAAGATTGAAATCATTAAAGGAGGCGAAAATGGCCCAAGATATAAAAAATGAAGAAGTTCAAGGAGAGGAAGTTGTGGAAACGGTAGAAGAAACAACTCCTGAAAAGTCAGAATTGGACTTGGCAAATGAACGTGCAGATGAGTTCGAAAATAAATACCTTCGCGCTCATGCAGAAATGCAAAATATCCAACGCCGTGCTAATGAAGAGCGTCAAAACTTGCAACGTTATCGTAGCCAGGATTTGGCAAAAGCAATTCTCCCTTCTTTGGACAACCTTGAGCGTGCACTCGCAGTTGAAGGATTGACAGACGATGTCAAAAAAGGATTGGAGATGGTGCAAGAAAGCTTGATTCACGCTTTGAAAGAAGAAGGAATCGAAGAAATCGCAGCTGACGGTGAATTTGACCATAACTACCATATGGCCATCCAAACTCTCCCAGCAGACGATGAACACCCAGCAGATACCATCGCTCAAGTCTTCCAAAAAGGCTACAAACTCCATGACCGCATCCTACGCCCAGCAATGGTGGTGGTTTACAACTAGGCTAGATAGCTTAAAAAAACCTGTCCGAAACGACAATAAACTATGAAGAAAGATAAAATATATTTGGCTTTGCAATAGTGAGCAAAGCGAACCAAAGACGATACTCTTCGCCGTGGCGCTATTTGCGCAAACTTTGAGACCTTAGGCTCAAAGTTTAGTCAAAGAGATTGACGAAGTCAAGCTCTGACGGCGCCGCCACTTAAGAAGAGTATCAAAAAGAAAATAGAATATAAAATTTAAGGAGAAAAACACATGTCTAAAATTATCGGTATTGACTTAGGTACAACAAACTCAGCAGTTGCAGTTCTTGAAGGAACTGAAAGCAAAATCATCGCAAACCCAGAAGGAAACCGTACAACTCCATCTGTAGTCTCATTCAAAAACGGCGAAATCATCGTTGGTGATGCTGCAAAACGCCAAGCAGTCACAAACCCAGATACAGTCATCTCTATCAAATCTAAAATGGGAACTTCTGAAAAAGTTTCTGCAAATGGAAAAGAATATACTCCACAAGAAATTTCAGCTATGATCCTTCAATACTTGAAAGGCTACGCTGAAGACTACCTTGGTGAAAAAGTAACTAAAGCAGTTATCACAGTTCCAGCTTACTTCAACGATGCTCAACGTCAAGCGACAAAAGACGCTGGTAAAATCGCTGGTCTTGAAGTAGAACGTATCGTCAACGAACCAACTGCAGCCGCTCTTGCTTACGGTTTGGACAAGACTGACAAAGAAGAAAAAATCTTGGTATTTGACCTTGGTGGTGGTACATTCGACGTCTCTATCCTTGAATTGGGTGACGGTGTCTTCGATGTATTGTCAACTGCAGGGGACAACAAACTCGGTGGTGATGACTTTGACCAAAAAATTATCGACCACTTGGTAGCAGAATTCAAGAAAGAAAACGGTATTGACTTGTCTACTGACAAGATGGCAATGCAACGTTTGAAAGATGCAGCTGAAAAAGCTAAGAAAGACCTTTCTGGTGTAACTTCAACTCAAATCAGCTTGCCATTTATCACTGCTGGTGAAGCTGGACCTCTTCACTTGGAAATGACTTTGACTCGTGCAAAATTTGACGATTTGACTCGTGACCTTGTAGAACGTACAAAAGTTCCAGTTCGTCAAGCCCTTTCTGATGCAGGTTTGAGCTTGTCAGAAATCGACGAAGTTATCCTTGTTGGTGGTTCAACTCGTATCCCTGCCGTTGTTGAAGCTGTTAAGGCTGAAACTGGTAAAGAACCAAACAAATCAGTAAACCCTGATGAAGTAGTTGCTATGGGTGCTGCCATCCAAGGTGGTGTGATTACTGGTGATGTTAAAGACGTTGTCCTTCTTGACGTAACACCATTGTCACTTGGTATCGAAACAATGGGTGGAGTATTTACAAAACTTATCGATCGCAACACTACTATTCCAACATCTAAATCACAAGTCTTCTCAACTGCAGCAGACAACCAACCAGCCGTTGATATCCACGTTCTTCAAGGTGAACGCCCAATGGCAGCAGATAACAAGACTCTTGGACGCTTCCAATTGACAGATATTCCAGCTGCACCTCGTGGAATTCCTCAAATCGAAGTAACTTTCGACATCGACAAGAATGGTATCGTATCTGTTAAAGCTAAAGACCTTGGAACTCAAAAAGAACAAACAATTGTTATCCAATCGAACTCAGGTTTGACTGACGAAGAAATCGACCGCATGATGAAAGATGCAGAAGCAAATGCTGAAGCAGATAAGAAACGTAAAGAAGAAGTTGACCTTCGTAACGAAGTAGACCAAGCTATCTTTGCGACTGAAAAGACAATCAAGGAAACTGAAGGCAAAGGCTTCGACGCAGAACGTGACGCTGCCCAAGCTGCCCTTGATGACCTTAAGAAAGCTCAAGAAGACAACAACTTGGACGAAATGAAAGCAAAACTTGAAGCATTGAATGAAAAAGCTCAAGGTCTTGCTGTTAAACTCTATGAACAAGCCGCAGCAGCGCAACAAGCTCAAGCAGGAGCAGAAGGCGCACAAGCAACAGGAAACGCAGGCGATGACGTCGTAGACGGAGAGTTTACTGAAAAATAAGATGTTGAGGCGTTAAGAAAACGAAAGAAAAATAGGAAGCCATCGCCTTGTGCGATGCACAAAAGATGGCTTATCTTTTTTCCGAAGTTTTTAGCCGAAACTCAGTTAAGCCTAACTCGTTAAGAATGACTAATCACTAAAGTGATTGTCATTCTACGGCAATAGCTATGGCGACTTGTCTAAACTCCTTACTAGTTCAAAAACAAAGTATAATCGACTTTATTTTTGAACGTCGTAATGATAGGAAGAAATCCAGAGGTTGCAACCCAGCCTCTGTTTTTCGATAAAATAGAGGATGTTGCGTATGAAAAAAGTACTTTGTGTCATTTATCCTAATTTTTCTCTTTATGAGATAACCACTTTAACAAGTGCTTTAGCTCTGTCTTTTGATATTACGATTGATTATGTAGCTTCTGAGAATTCGATGGTGGTCTCTGAGGATGGTTTGTCCTGTCAACCGACGAAAACATTGAATCAGATCCGTATAGAAGATTATTCTTGTGTGATTTTGCCAGGAATGGTAAATATAGGTCCTACTCTACAAGATGAGAAATTGATCTCGTTTTTGAGAAGCCTTAATGAGCAAGATATCCTAATTGCAGCCATTTCTTCAGCGCCCCTTTTATTGGCGAAAGCAGGCTTGTTGAACGACACGAAATTTACAGGTGGAATTTGGCAAAACTTCTTTGACTATTTTGAATTTCTTCCACGTGAGAATTTCCAACCGAAAGTTCTTGTCCAAGATAAACAAATCATTACGGCTATCGGTTTTGCACATCAAGAGTTTGCAAGAAAAGTGATTTTCGGTTTAGGGTTGGCAGGGAATACGGACAATTATTTTAAAGAACAGAACGAGTATGCTGAAGAGGATTTGATATTTACTCTATCAGATGAAGAGTTTAATCAAGTGAAGCAGAGTATAGAAAACAGCCTCTAAAGATTTACATGAAAATTATAGAAAGGAACAAAGGTGTTCGTAACTGAACACGGGTTCCCAAATTTCTTACTCAATATAACAGAAAGGAATTGAACCCGACCTAAATTCTCGGAAAAAAGATAAATCTGCCTAGGAGTATCGCTCCAGCGTCAGATTTCCTATTTTTCAGTTGAATTTTACGGTCTTGGTATCTTATATGAACAATACTGAATTTTATGATCGTCTGGGGGTGTCCAAAAATGCTTCGGCAGACGAAATCAAAAAGGCTTATCGTAAGCTTTCCAAAAAATATCACCCAGATATCAACAAGGAGCCTGGTGCTGAGGAAAAGTACAAGGAAGTTCAGGAAGCCTATGAGACTTTGAGTGACGACCAAAAACGGGCTGCCTATGACCAATACGGTGCTGCTGGAGCCAACGGTGGTTTTGGTGGAGCTGGTGGTTTCGGCGGTTTCGATGGGGCAGGAGGCTTCGGTGGTTTTGAAGATATCTTCTCAAGTTTCTTCGGCGGAGGCGGTGCTTCGCGCAATCCAAACGCTCCTCGCCAAGGGGATGACCTCCAGTATCGTGTGAACTTGACCTTTGAAGAAGCTATTTTTGGAGCTGAAAAAGAGGTTAAGTACAATCGTGAAGCAAGCTGTAGTACATGTAATGGTTCAGGTGCTAAGCCAGGAACAAGTCCAGTCACTTGTGGACGCTGTCATGGTGCTGGTGTCATTAACGTCGATACGCAGACTCCTCTTGGTATGATGCGTCGTCAAGTAACCTGTGATGTCTGTCACGGTCGCGGAAAAGAAATCAAAGATCCATGTACAACCTGTCACGGAACAGGTCATGAAAAACAAGCCCATAGCGTACATGTGAAAATCCCTGCTGGTGTAGAAACAGGTCAACAAATTCGCCTAGCTGGTCAAGGTGAAGCAGGATTTAACGGTGGACCTTATGGTGACTTGTACGTGGTAGTTTCTGTGGAAGCCAGCGATAAGTTTGAACGTGAAGGAACCACTATCTTCTACAGTCTCAACCTCAACTTTGTCCAAGCAGCTCTTGGTGATACAGTTGATATCCCAACTGTTCACGGTGATGTTGAATTGGTTATCCCAGAGGGAACTCAGACTGGTAAGAAATTCCGCCTACGTGGCAAAGGAGCTCCGAGCCTTCGTGGCGGTGCGATTGGTGACCAATACGTTACTGTCAATGTTGTAACACCGACAGGCTTGAACGACCGCCAAAAAGCAGCCTTGAAAGAATTCGCAGCTGCAGGTGATTTAAAAGTCAATCCAAAGAAAAAGGGCTTCTTTGACCATATTAAAGATGCCTTTGAAGGAGAATAACACAAAAAGAGCCGTTGGGCTCTTTTTACTTTATTCTTTGTAATGTTAGCATTGGAACAATCACTCATCGGCTGATTTTCTATCAGACCTTTGCTTGAGCAAGCCAGCTGCATCCATATCTTGGATGAGTTGCTTGATTTCCGCTTCTTTACCAGGCTTAATGGTAACGGTATCAATATGGTTGATTGCAGAGTTATCCTGAATATCCACTAAAGTCAAGGCTTTTTCATAGAATGCAATTCCCTTTTTTAGACTTTCCTGATCCTTCCAATATAGAACTGAGTAATCAGGATTTGGTTTCTTTCCGATTTCTTGTAAATAATTCCTACTTTCCTTCTTTAAAAATTGCAATAAACCATGATTGAACAAGTTATCCCCTACTTTATAGTAGGAGATATCTCCAGTCTGTAGGACATAGACTTCGAGTTGGTTTTTGGTGAGATTTGGACTTTCTTTTAAGACGGGATGGCTATTGATGACCTCATCTGAGAAAGTAACATAAAAATTTAAGCCCCCACCCTCGTATTTATATCTTCCATTTGATTTTACTTTCTTAGGAGGCATGTCAAGGGAGGTAAAGATTTGTTTGAGGGCGTTATTTCCCTTGTGAATGTCAATCGGTGAGGCTCTGAAGGCAAAAAACAGTACTAGAAATGCTAGGACCGCAAGAAGGCTAAGGCAACCACAAGGGATTAGGATGATCTGTGCCAGAATTTTAAAAAACTGTTTCATTTTCATTCCTCTTTTTTGTTTGACCCTGACAACCTAAAATAGATTTAAGGAAAGTTCATGGCTCTTTTTACTTATCTTCGATTTCCTGTGTTTCTTTTATCACAGCTAGTCTAGTCTGGATATCTTTTTCCAAGACCTTAAACTTGTAAGTCAGGTCTTCTTGGTATTCCTTGATGAGTTCTTTTTGCTGGTCAATGATTTGTAGGCTGTTTTGGATAATATCTACATCATCCTTGATAGCTTGAACGCGGTCAGTGGTATTCAAGACTTCATCTGTGATGGTTTGGCGATTTTTTGTGACCAGATAACTTCCGGCTGCAGCTCCTGCAAATAGCAGTAGATTGGATAATTTCATGGCAACTCCTTAGGCGTTTTTGATGGTTTCAGCGACTTGAGCAAGTTTGTCAAAGTCTGGTTCGTGGGCGATAAAATCAATCTTGAGGTCATCGTCCGCACTGTAGCGAGGTACGAGGTGAACGTGGGTATGAAAGACGGTTTGCCCTGCGATTTCTTCACAGTTAGCAATGATATTCATACCAGCAGCCTTGGTAGCTTTCATGACTTTTTGAGCTACTTTTGGTACTTGGGCAAAGAGTTGGCTAGCGCTAGTAGCGTCCATCTCCAAAAGATTGCGATAGTGTTCCTTTGGCACGACTAAGGTGTGTCCTGGTGTCACTTGAGAGATATCAAGAAAGGCAAGAACCTGCTCATCTTCATATACTTTTGAAGCAGGAATTTCCCCTGCAATGATTTTACAAAAAATGCAATCTGACATAAAATCTACCTCTACTGTATTGAATTTTGATATAATATAGCTACATTATACCAGATTTGGAGAAAATATGTTAGAAATTAAAAACCTGACAGGTGGCTATGTTCATGTCCCTGTCTTGAAAGATGTGTCCTTTACTGTTGAAAGTGGGCAGCTGGTCGGTCTGATTGGTCTCAATGGTGCTGGGAAATCAACGACTATTAATGAGATTATCGGTCTGTTGACACCTTATAGTGGCTCCATCAATATCAATGGCCTGACCCTGCAAGAAGATGCGACTAGTTACCGCAAGCAAATTGGCTACATTCCTGAGACACCTAGTCTGTATGAGGAATTGACCCTCAGAGAGCATATCGAAACGGTTGCTATGGCTTATGGTATTGAGCAGAAAGTGGCTTTTGATCGAGTAGAACCTTTGTTAAAAATGTTCCGTTTGGACCAGAAATTGGACTGGTTCCCTGTTCATTTTTCAAAAGGGATGAAGCAGAAGGTCATGATTATCTGTGCTTTTGTGGTGGATCCAAGTCTTTTCATCGTGGATGAGCCCTTCCTTGGTCTTGATCCGCTGGCTATTGCGGACTTGATTCAGCTTTTGGAAGTGGAAAAGCAAAAAGGCAAGTCTATTCTCATGAGTACTCACGTGCTGGATTCGGCGGAGAAGATGTGTGATGCCTTTGTCATTCTTCACAAGGGAGAGGTGCGTGCCAAGGGAAATCTGGCGCAACTACGCGAAGCCTTTGCTATGCCTGAAGCTAGTTTGAATGATATTTACTTGGCTCTGACCAAAGAGGAGGAGCTATGAAAGACTTGTTTTTAAAGAGAAAGCAGGCTTTTCGTAAGGAGTGTGTCGGTTATCTGCGCTATGTTCTCAATGACCACTTTGTCTTGTTCCTGCTTGTTCTGCTGGGCTTTCTAGCCTACCAGTACAGTCAACTCTTACAACATTTTCCTGAAAATCATTGGGCTATCCTTTTATTTGTAGGAATTACCTCTGTTTTACTTTTGCTTTGGGGTGGAATTGCCACCTATATGGAGGCTCCAGACAAGCTCTTTCTCTTGGTTGGAGAAGAGGAAATCAAATTCCATCTCAAGCGTCAAACTGGCATTTCTCTAGCCTTTTGGCTCTTTGTCCAGACCCTTTTCTTGCTATTATTTGCGCCTTTATTTTTAGCAATGGGCTATGGCTTGCCTGTTTTTCTGGTCTATGTGCTTTTATTCGGAGTAGGAAAATATTTCCTCTTTCGTCAAAAGGCCAGCAAATTTTTCACGGAAACTGGACTGGACTGGGACTATGTTATTTCCCAAGAAAGCAAGCGTAAGCAAGTCTTGCTTCGTTTCTTTGCCCTCTTTACGCAGGTAAAGGGAATTTCAAACAGCGTCAAGCGTCGTGCCTATCTGGACTTTATCCTAAAGGCTGTTCAGAAGGTTCCTGGGAAGATTTGGCAAAATCTCTATCTGCGTTCTTATCTGCGAAATGGAGATCTCTTTGCCCTCAGTCTCCGTCTTCTCTTGCTTTCCATACTGGCGCAGGTCTTTATCGAGCAGGCTTGGATTGCGACAGCAGTGGTGGTTCTCTTTAACTACCTCTTGCTCTTCCAGTTACTGGCCCTCTATCATGCCTTTGACTACCAGTATTTGACCCAACTCTTTCCACTGGACAAGGGGCAAAAGGAAAAAGGCTTACAGGCTGTAGTCCGAGGATTGACCAGTTTTGTTTTATTTGTGGAATTAGTTATTGGATTGATTACCTTCCAAGAAAAACTAGCCCTTCTAGCCTTACTGGGAGCTGGTTTGGTTTTACTAGTCTTGTATTTACCTTATCAGGTAAAACGTCAGATGCAGGACTAAAACTTGCTTATATGATATTAAAAAAGAAGTTGAGTTCAGTTTGTCTCAACTTCTTTTATTTTCTACAGGATAATGGTTGGTCCGTAGAGACTCAACTTGGTCTTGACTTGGTCAAAGTGGAAGCGGTCATAGGCCCGCCAAGCGGCGCGAGTTGGAGCATCTGGATCAAGAGCGCTGAGTCCCATGAGAAGACTGGAAGTCTGGTAAAATTTTTCCAATTCAATCAAGACTCGATTATCCACTGTCTCAGCCTTTGCTAGAAAGCCAAGAATAGAGTTTAATTGCTCCTGAAAGCGTACGTCGTCAGCGGTTGCCTGTTTGCATGCTTGATAGGCTTTGTTTAAGTCAGTAATCAAAGTCTGAGCTCTTTTGATAGGGTCTGTATCTGTCATGAGAATTCCTCCTTTAATCTTGGTGCCAGTCTTGATTCTAGCAACTGTGTTTTGATACTGTCAGTCTATCACTTTTATCTCCTTTTTCACCATAAGATCTTTAATTGCTCTTGAAATTTCCTGAATGGTACTGTTAAGATTTTATGATAAAATAGTTGTAAGATTATCATGATGTTGTAGAAAAATAATCCTTTTAGGAGCTTTCAAAGACTGTTTAGGATTGGGTGTGCTTGTGCTAGACCTTTTCTGTTATTCTTTTCTTAGGAGGAGAATCCAATGAAACATATGATTATTCAGACACAGAAAACAGTCTATAAAGTAAACGTCGACGATATCTACTATATCCAAATGCATCCAACTAAAGCACATACCGTACAGATTGTTACAGAAGAAGCTAGTTTTAATATGGTTCAAAATTTAAGTAATCTTGAGAACCAATATGGGGAAACCTTGATGAGATGTCATCGAAATTGTTTGGTCAATCTTGATAAAGTAAAATCGATTGATTTTCAAGAAAGAATCCTTTTTCTTGGAGAAGAAGGTCAATACGCTGTCAAGTATTCCAGACGTCGCTATAGAGAAATTCGTCAAAAATGGTTGAAAGAGGGAGAGTAAAAAGATGAGAATATTTGTTTTAGAAGATGATTTTTCCCAACAGACTAGGATTGAAACGACGATTGAGAAACTTTTGAAGGAACATCATATCACTCCCAGCTCTTTTGCGGTCTTTGGTAAGCCAGATCAACTGCTGGCAGAGGTGCATGAGAAGGGGGTCCATCAGCTATTCTTTTTGGACATTGAGATTCGAAATGAGGAGATGAAGGGGCTGGAAGTGGCTAGAAAGATTCGGGATCGGGATCCTTATGCTCTCATCGTCTTTGTGACGACTCACTCAGA
This sequence comes from Streptococcus mitis, assembly GCF_047460035.1. Classification (GTDB taxonomy): domain Bacteria; phylum Bacillota; class Bacilli; order Lactobacillales; family Streptococcaceae; genus Streptococcus; species Streptococcus mitis_DW. The sequence continues at coordinate 106,687 of NZ_JASHHB010000006.1, forward strand.
GTTTATGCCCCTGTCTTTTCGTTACCAAGTGTCTGCTCTGGACTACATTGATAAGGCCTTGTCAGCAGAGGAGTTTGAATCTCGTATCGAGACAGCCCTCCTTTATGCCAATAGTCAAGATAGTAAAAGTCTGGCGGAAGATTGTTTTTACTTTAAATCAAAATTTGCCCAATTCCAGTATCCTTTTAAAGAGGTTTATTACCTTGAAACATCGGCCAGAGCCCATCGTGTTATTCTCTATACCAAGACAGATAGGCTGGAATTTACAGCGAGTTTAGAGGAGGTTTTCAAGCAGGAACCCCGTCTCTTGCAGTGTCATCGCTCTTTTCTCATTAATCCTGCCAATGTGGTGCGTTTGGATAAGAAAGAAAAACTTCTTTTCTTTCCCAATGGTGGGAGCTGTATGATTGCGCGTTATAAGGTCAGGGAAGTGTCTGAGACTATCAATAACTTACATTGATCTAGGAGAGTTTATGTATATTTTTGGGATGATATTGTATTCACTAGCTATTATTGGGCTAGAAATTATCATGTTCTTTAAGGTAGATGGAATTAGTCTCACTTTCGATAGAATTTTTAAGGCCTTTCTTCTAAAATTTCTTCTAGCAGCAATTGTTACAACTTTTAAATTTTTAGTCTTGACTGACTATCTGTCATACTTTATAGAACCCTTGTTCGGCATCAGCTTATCTCTCTTATTGTTAAGAGGGCTTCCTAAAAAACTCCTTTTCTTTTATGGTCTCTTTCCAATTGTATTGATGGATATCTTTTACAGAAGTGTTTCCTATTTTGTGTTTCCGTTTTTGGGGCAAGGGATTGTAGATGGAGATGGAAATCCTCTCTTTTTGTTGATTATGCTATTCGTTTGCTTCATAGTATTAGTCTTTTTGAAATGGTTGAACTATGATTTTACTAGATTGAGAAAGGAGTTTCTAGATAAAGGTTTTCAACAGTCCCTGACTACGATTAACTGGATAATGGGGGCTTACTTTCTAGTCATGGAAAGTCTGTCTTACTTTGAATATGCATACGATATCCAATCAAAGACTGTTCGCCATCTCATCCTAGTTTTTTACCTCCTATTTTTTATGGGGGCTATCAAGAAATTGGATACCTATTTGAAGGACAAACTCCATGAGAGACTAGACCAAGAACAGGATTTGCGCTACAGAGATATGGAACGCTATAGTCGGCATATAGAGGAACTTTACAAGGAAGTGCGGAGTTTTCGCCATGACTATACCAACCTCTTAACCAGCTTACGTCTGGGCATTGAAGAGGAGGATATGGAGCAGATAAAAGAGGTCTACGACTCCGTCTTAAAGGATTCCAGTCAGAAATTGCAGGACAATAAATATGACCTTGGACGATTGGTAAATGTTCGTGACCGTGCCCTCAAAAGTCTTCTAGCAGGGAAATTTCTAAAAGCCAGAGATAAGAACATAGTCTTTAATGTCGAAGTTCCTGAGGAGATTCATGTAGAGGGGATGAGCTTGCTTGACTTTCTAACCATTGTGTCTATCCTTTGTGACAATGCTATTGAAGCCAGTGCAGAGGCCAGTCAACCTCATGTTTCAATCGCCTTTTTAAAAAATGGAGCACAGGAGACCTTTATCATTGAAAATTCCATTAAAGAAGAGGGTATAGACATTTCTGAGATTTTCTCCTTTGGAGCAAGTTCTAAAGGGGAGGAGAGAGGAGTTGGTCTCTATACCGTCATGAAAATTGTGGAAAGCCATCCCAATACCAGTCTAAATACTACCAGCCAAAATCAAATCTTTCGTCAAGTTTTAACGGTTCACTCGATGTCAGTTGATGATTAGAAGACTTGTGTAAAGAAGTATTGCCTGTAGTCATCAATTAAAATGCCATAGTATATGAGGTATCCTATATGAATAAGAAATCCTTTTTTATCATCTGTTCTACGTTGATTATAGCATCGAATCTTCTCATGATTTCCGTGGTGAATAAGGGAGAAGAAACGGGGAGCAACCTGTTTGTGATTGCTATAGCCTGTGTTTTGCTACCAGCCTTTTTATATGCAGTTGAAAACAGACTTACTTCAATGGTAAGAGTAGAATCAATACTCTTGATTCAGTTGACAGTTATATCCCTACTCCGTCTTATCAATAGAATAGGGAGTACGCCTGAAATCCTCAACATTATCATTACCCTTATCGCTTTGGCAAGTGGGACAGCTGCTATCCTTGTTGCGATTATGAGAATATATGAGAACATACGGAAGTGAGGGTGAGTAGTTCTCTATTTTGTATTTTCACATTGTCAAGTTCCCCCAGGGCAAGTATGTTTTTCATGCTTGCTTTTTTAAATTTTTTAACAATTCAAGATGTTTTGATGACCATTTATGATTTGAGTAATCCAAGGTCAAAATGAGTGCTATACTAGCAGTGTAAAGGTTCTAGCTCAACAAAGATTCAGGAGGAAATCTTATGAAGAAAAAAATACTTGTCATTTTCATCTTGTATCTAATCATGTCTATCTTTCTATATCCGCTTAGAGAGAGTGCTTGGTATCATCTATTTTATACCATAGCCTATGTGATTGCAGTGATGATTTATTTGGCTATCATGAAAAAGAAAGGAGAAAAGAAATGAAAACTTTTCTTGCTAAAAAACGGAACATCTTCCTTGCGAGATTGTTCCTAGGTCAGTTGCCTTTACTTGTCTCTACTTATCTATTTCTATCTCGTCAGTTTTTAAATTTTTCCTTGGTTTTCCAATTTCTTTTAGTGGTTATTAACTTGGCTTCTATTTTGGTCACTGTTTACCTCACTAGGGAAATGAAGATAAGAGAGTTTGAAGATGATGATTTGGTTAGTCCTAGAACCAATCAACTCATGTATATCGGCTTGACAGGTTTTATGTCTATTATTTGTTTGTATAGAGGTATCACAGCAGGAGAATCCTATCAACAACTAATTGCCTATATTGGCGCTATTCTCTGCTTGCTTATCATGCTTTTGCTCATTTGGGGCTTGAAGTATTATAAAAAGTAGAGGCTAATGAAGTTTTTGTTATGAATACAAAAATGATGGAACAATTTAAGGTTATGGATACTGAGATGCTTGCGAAAGTTGAAGGAGGGTTCGGAGGTTGGGGAGATGTGCTTTCTGGTTTATTGGGTGGGCTAGCACCTTCTCCAACTTTGGATCAATTAAATGGTAAGTGGCCTATTATACATTTTTCAAAACCATGTGGTCCTTATGGTATAGGGGGAACTCCAAACTCATGTAATGGTATTTAAAAAGGATTGAAGCTATGAAGGCAAAATATGGGAATCAAATTGTTGATGTTTGGGAAATTGGTCAAGCAACTCCTAAACCAAGTTGGGTAGAGGAAGCTTTTCAAAAAAATTATATGGTTTGGTTGGATAATCATGTGCGCATTCTAATGGCAGGTCTTAACACTTCTCTTGCAACTAATATCAAGTTTGGTCTAGTTGGAACAGTTGGAGGAGGATTCGCTGGTTATGGGATGTATGTTCTTGGTTATCCAGGTGATTATATAGATATCACCAATCATAGAGTTGTTTCTGCTAAAACATTTCATAAAAGTTATCAAATTTTAGAAAATGATTAGATGTCATTTAATTGTAATGGAGAAAGCAATGAAAAAAATATTTTTTAAAAAACAGACCATCTTCCTTGCGAGATTGTTCTTAGGTCAGTTGCCTTTACTTGTCTCTACTTATCTATTTCTATCTCGCCAGTTTTTAAATTTTTCCTTGGTTTTCCAATTTCTCTTAGTGGTTATTAACTTAGCTTCCATTTTGCTCACTGTTTACCTCACTAGGGAAATGAGGATAAGAGAATTTGAAGATGATGATTTGGTTAGTCCTAGAACCAATCAACTCATGTATATAGGCTTGACAGGTTTTATGTCTATTATTTGTTTGTATAGAGGTGTCACAGCAGGAGAATCCTATCAACAACTAATTGCCTATATTGGCGCTATTCTCTGCTTGATTATCATGCTTCTGCTCATTTGGGGTTTGAAGTATTATAAAAAGTAGAGGAAGGGTTTTCTTCTTAATCTGGGACTAGTCTAAAGACTGGCAGGAGGAGGTCATCATGTATAAACACTTATTTTTCCTAGATTCCAAAACCTTAGACTGGTTGACGCCTTATATTCTGGTTTTGGCTTCTGACACCATTGCCTTTAATGTTTTTGTGCTAACCTTTGTATCTGCGGTGGTCTTTAATTCCCTAAATTCCATGCTAGCTTTAATGGCTATCTTCTTAGGGGCTGGCTATGTGGTCGGATTTTGGTTACTAAAATGGTTTGTTTTGGAAAGGCTAGAGCTAAAGGATGACGTGTAGGAAGTCTGTTTGTTGAGGAGGATAATTTTATGAAGTTTTTTGATAAATTTCATGCCTTTTGTTTTGGATTTTTAGTACTACTAATCGTCATTACAGTTCCTTATACGATTAACCATGGGGATTTTTTTCAAAATGAATCTGAATTGATTATTGTAAGTCTTCTAGTAACCTCGCTGAGTGTTGTTTATGCTAGAAAGTTTGAAATGGTTTCTTTTGGGATGTTAAGCAAGAAACAACTTTTGCTTTTCATTGCAATCTTTTTTCTAAGTGTACTTGAGACGCTGGTTTATATTCATTTCTTCGCTGTTTCTTCTGGCGCAGGAGTTCAACACTTGGCGGAAGTCAGCAGAGGAATTTCTCTGTCTTTGATTTTGACTTCCTCAGTTTTTGGTCCCATCCAGGAGGAACTCATTTTCAGAGGACTTCTTCAAGGTGCCGTTTTTGACAATTCTTGGTTAGGGCTTGTGCTAACTTCCTCTCTCTTTTCTTTCATGCATGGACCTTCTAATGTCCCTTCGTTTATTTTTTATCTACTTGGGGGCTTGTTGCTGGGTTTTGCTTATAAAAAGAGCCAAAACTTGTGGGTTTCTACTCTAGTCCACATGTTTTACAACAGTTGGCCACTCCTATATTATTTATAAAAATCATGAAAAGGTAAGTAGGAGATGGTGCTTGCCTTTTTCAAGTTATAATGATAGCCCGAGCCAATTGAGATGCTTTTCTTTGAGAATCGGGCGTGGAGCGGTTGACGAATAGGCCAAAAACTAGTAGAATAGTAAGGAAACTTTATACGGAGGAAAGAAATGGATTTGGGTGATAATGAGCTAACACTGACTCCCATACCTGGGAAAAGTGGCAAGGCTTATATGGGTAGCTATCCTGATGGGAAGCGCATCTTTGTAAAAATGAACACCTCTCCAATCCTACCTGGTCTAGCTAGAGAACAAATTGCTCCACAATTATTATGGAGTCGCCGTTTGGCAGATGGGCGTGATATGTGTGCTCAAGAATGGTTGACAGGCAAGATATTGACCCCCTATGATATGAATCGTAAGCAAATCGTCAATATTTTAACCCGTCTTCATCGCTCACGTCCGTTGATGACACAGTTGAGTCGTTTGGGATATGCCATGGAAACACCTGTAGATTTATTACAGTCTTGGCAGGAAACGGCTCCAGATGCTTTGCGTAAAAATCATTTTATCAGTGAAGTGATGGCTGATTTACGTCAGACTATTCCAGGATTTAGAGAGGACCATGCGACCATTGTCCATGGAGATGTACGACATAGTAATTGGATTGAGACAGACAGTGGCTTGATTTATTTGGTGGATTGGGATTCGGTTCGCTTGACTGATCGCATGTTTGATGTGGCCCATATGCTCTGCCATTATATTCCAGAACATCAGTGGAAGGAATGGTTGACCTACTACGGTTATAAGTACAATCAAACGGTATTAAATAAATTGTATTGGTACGGTCAATTGTCTTACTTGAGCCAGATTTCCAAGTATTATATGAACCAAGATTTAGAAAATGTCAATCGGGAGATTCATGGCCTGCGTCACTTCCGAGACAAGTATGGAAAGAGAAGATGAGAGTTAGAAATCGTAAAGGGGCGACAGAATTACTAGAAGCAAATCCCCAGTATGTAGTCCTCAATCCCTTGGAAGCCAAGGGGAAATGGCGGGACTTGTTTGGTAACGACAATCCCATTCATGTGGAAGTTGGAAGTGGAAAGGGTGCCTTTGTTTCAGGTATGGCCAACCAAAACCCTGGCATCAACTATATCGGGATTGATATTCAAAAGTCGGTTTTGAGCTACGCTTTGGACAAGGTGCTTGAAGTTGGAGTGCCTAACATCAAGCTTTTGTGGGTAGATGGTTCTGACTTGACTGACTACTTTGAAGACGGTGAGATTGATCGCTTGTATCTGAACTTTTCAGATCCATGGCCTAAAAAACGCCATGAAAAGCGTCGTTTGACTTACAAGACCTTCTTGGATACCTTCAAGCGTATCTTACCTGAAAATGGAGAAATTCATTTCAAAACGGATAACCGTGGCTTGTTTGAGTACAGCCTAGTGAGCTTTTCTCAATATGGCATGAAGCTCAATGGTGTTTGGCTCGATTTACATGCCAGTGATTTTGAAGGCAATGTCATGACAGAATACGAGCAGAAATTCTCCAACAAGGGGCAAGTTATCTACCGAGTTGAGGCAGAATTTTAAGAAATAGCCTGAAATCAGGCTGTATAAGTGCTTTTGCTTTACATAAGTTGGCAAATGTGCTATACTAAGAGTAAGAATATGAGAAAGAGAGGCGGGGAAATATCTTCGCCTCTTGCTTATGAGGAGGTGGACGCAATCGCAACAATCGTAGAATTAGTCAGAGAAGTTGTAGAACCTGTCATAGAAGCGCCTTTCGAACTCGTGGATATCGAGTATGGAAAGATTGGCAGTGACATGATTCTCAGTATTTTTGTAGATAAACCTGAAGGAATTACCTTGAACGACACGGCAGACTTGACAGAAATTATCAGTCCTGTCCTAGACACCATCAAGCCAGATCCCTTCCCAGAACAATATTTCCTAGAAATCACCAGTCCAGGCTTGGAACGTCCTTTAAAAACCAAGGATGCCGTCGCTGGAGCGGTTGGGAAATACATCCATGTCGGGCTCTACCAAGCCATCGATAAGCAAAAGGTCTTTGAAGGAACCTTGTTGGCCTTCGAAGAGGACGAGTTGATCATGGAATATATGGACAAGACGCGTAAGAAAACGGTCCAAATTCCATACAGTTTAGTATCAAAAGCACGTTTAGCAGTAAAATTATAGAAAAAGAAAGGATAGCTTTTGAGGATTCAAAAGTGAAGAAAACATGAGTAAAGAAATGCTAGAGGCCTTCCGCATTTTGGAAGAAGACAAGGGAATCAAAAAAGAAGACATCATCGACGCAGTAGTAGAGTCGCTTCGTTCCGCTTATCGCAGACGCTATGGTCAATCAGACAGCGTAGCTATTGATTTCAATGAAAAAACAGGTGATTTCACAGTCTATACTGTTCGTGAAGTTGTGGATGAAGTCTTTGATAGCCGTTTGGAAATCAGCTTGAAAGATGCTCTTGCCATTAATTCAGCCTACGAGCTTGGTGACAAGATCAAGTTTGAAGAAGCACCTGCTGAGTTTGGTCGTGTAGCAGCTCAATCTGCCAAACAAACCATCATGGAAAAAATGCGCAAGCAAACACGTGCCATCACTTACAATACTTACAAAGAACATGAGCAAGAAATCATGTCTGGTACAGTAGAACGCTTTGACAACCGCTTTATCTATGTCAACCTCGGCAGCATCGAAGCCCAATTGTCAAAACAAGACCAAATTCCTGGTGAAGTTTTTGCTTCTCATGATCGTATTGAAGTTTATGTTTACAAGGTTGAAGACAACCCTCGTGGTGTCAACGTCTTTGTTAGCCGTAGCCATCCAGAAATGATCAAACGTTTGATGGAGCAAGAAATTCCAGAAGTTTATGATGGAACTGTTGAAATCATGAGCGTGGCTCGTGAAGCTGGTGACCGTACTAAGGTTGCAGTTCGTAGCCATAATCCAAACGTGGACGCTATCGGAACAATCGTTGGACGCGGTGGAGCGAATATCAAGAAGATCACTAGCAAATTCCACCCAGCTCGTTACGATGCCAAGAGCGACCGTATGGTACCAATCGAAGAAAACATCGACGTTATCGAGTGGGTAGCAGATCCAGCTGAATTTATCTACAATGCCATCGCTCCTGCTGAAGTTGACCAAGTTATCTTTGACGAAAACGACAGCAAACGTGCCTTGGTGGTTGTTCCTGATAACAAGCTTTCTCTTGCTATCGGTCGTCGTGGGCAAAACGTTCGCTTGGCAGCTCACTTGACTGGTTACCGTATCGATATCAAGTCTGCTAGCGAATTTGAAGCCATGGAAGAAGCTGGTTCGGTAGATTTGGGATCAGAAAACGATACTATCGAAGAATAAAAGCTGCTAGAGGAGGGAAAGATGAAAACGAGAAAAATCCCTTTGCGCAAGTCTGTTGTGTCCAATGAAGTGATTGATAAGCGTGATTTGCTCCGTATTGTCAAAAACAAGGAAGGACAAGTCTTTATTGATCCGACAGGCAAGGCCAATGGCCGTGGCGCTTATATCAAGCTAGACAATAAAGAAGCCATAGAGGCTAAAAAGAAGAAGGTCTTTAACCGTAGCTTTGACATGGAAGTGGAAGAAAGCTTTTATGATGAGTTGATTGCTTATGTGGATCACAAAGTGAAAAGAAGAGAGTTAGGACTTGAATAAGCAAAAGATAAGTAATCTCTTGGGACTGGCTCAGCGAGCAGGGCGAATTATATCGGGTGAGGAATTGGTGGTCAAGGCCATTCAAGATGGCAAGGCCAAGATGGTCTTTCTAGCCCATGATGCTGGACCCAATCTGACCAAGAAGATTCAAGATAAAAGTCACTATTATCAAGTAGAAATTGTAACCGTGTTTTCAACACTGGAATTAAGCATAGCAGTCGGGAAATCGAGAAAGGTTTTGGCTGTAACAGATGCTGGATTTACAAAGAAAATGAGGTCTCTTATGGAATAGAAGAGGAGGACATGATTTGTCTAAGAAAAGATTGTACGAAATCGCAAAAGAACTTGGAAAAGAAAGTAAAGAAGTTGTAGCGCGTGCAAAAGAGTTGGGCTTGGATGTGAAAAGCCACTCATCAAGTGTGGAAGAAGCTGTCGCTGCAAAAATCGCTGCCAGCTTTAAGTCCGCAGCTGCTCCGAAAGCAGAAGTAAAACCTGCAGCACCAAAAGCAAGTGCAGAAAAGAAAGCTGAGAAATCTGAGCCAGCTAAACCAGCTGTAGCTAAGGAAGAGGCAAAACCGGCTGAGCCAGTCGCTCCGAAGGCAGACAAAGTAGCAGCTAAACCGCAAAGCCGTAATTTTAAGGCTGAGCGTGAAGCTCGTGCCAAAGAGCAGGCAGAACGACGCAAGCAAAATAAGAGCAATAACCGTGACCAACAACAAAACGGAAACCGTCAGAAAAACGACGGCCGCAATGGTGGAAAACAAGGTCAAGGCAACCGCGACAATCGTCGTTTTAATGACCAAGCTAAGAGACAGCAAGGTCAGCAAAATCGTGGAAATGAGCGCCGTCAACAAGAGGACAAACGTCCACATCAAGCGGCTCCACGTATTGACTTTAAAGCCCGTGCAGCAGCCCTAAAAGCAGAGCAAAATGCAGAGTACGCACGTTCAAGTGAGGAACGTTTCAAGCAGACTCAGGCTGCCAAAGAAGCCTTGGCCCAAGCAAACAAACGCAAGGAGCCAGAGGAAATCTTTGAAGAAGTGGCTAAGTTAGCTGAACAAGCGCAACAAGAACAGCAAGTTCAAGCAGTGGTTGAACTTACTCCTGTAGCTAAAGAAGCGCCAGTGGATACACGTCGTAAAAAACAAGCTCGACCAGACAAAGAACGTGACGATTATGATCACGAAGAAGATGGTCCTAGAAAACAACAAAAGAATCGAAGTAGTCAAAATCAAGTGAGAAATCAAAAGAATAGTAACTGGAATAACAACAAAAAGAACAAAAAAGGCAATAACAAGAACAACCGTAATCAGACTCCAAAACCTGTTACGGAGCGTAAATTCCATGAATTGCCAACAGAATTTGAATATACAGATGGTATGACCGTTGCGGAAATCGCAAAACGTATCAAACGTGAACCAGCTGAAATCGTTAAGAAACTTTTCATGATGGGTGTCATGGCCACACAAAACCAATCCTTGGATGGGGAAACAATTGAACTCCTCATGGTGGATTATGGTATCGAAGCCAAACAAAAAGTTGAAGTGGATAATGCCGACATCGAACGTTTCTTTGTCGAAGATGGTTATCTCAATGAAGATGAATTGGTTGAGCGCCCACCAGTTGTAACCATCATGGGACACGTTGACCATGGTAAAACAACACTCTTAGATACCCTTCGTAACTCTCGTGTTGCGACAGGTGAAGCAGGTGGTATCACTCAGCATATCGGTGCCTACCAAATCGTGGAAAATGGTAAGAAGATTACCTTCCTTGATACACCAGGACACGCGGCCTTTACATCTATGCGTGCGCGTGGTGCTTCTGTTACCGATATTACGATCTTGGTCGTAGCGGCAGATGACGGGGTTATGCCTCAGACTATCGAAGCCATTAACCACTCAAAAGCGGCGAACGTTCCAATCATCGTAGCCATTAACAAGATTGATAAACCAGGTGCTAACCCAGAACGTGTTATCGGTGAATTGGCAGAGCATGGTGTCATGTCAACTGCTTGGGGTGGAGATTCTGAATTTGTTGAAATCTCAGCTAAATTCAACCAAAATATCGAAGAATTGTTGGAAACAGTCCTTCTTGTGGCTGAAATCCAAGAACTTAAGGCAGACCCAACAGTTCGTGCAATCGGTACAGTTATCGAAGCTCGCTTGGATAAAGGAAAAGGTGCGGTCGCAACCCTTCTTGTTCAACAAGGTACCTTGAATGTTCAAGACCCTATCGTTGTCGGAAATACCTTCGGTCGTGTCCGTGCTATGACCAACGACCTTGGTCGTCGTGTTAAGGTTGCTGGACCATCAACACCAGTTTCTATCACAGGTTTGAACGAAGCGCCAATGGCGGGTGACCACTTTGCTGTCTACGAAGATGAAAAATCTGCGCGTGCAGCAGGTGAAGAACGTGCCAAACGTGCCCTTATGAAACAACGTCAAGCTACTCAACGTGTCAGCCTTGAAAACCTCTTTGATACGCTTAAAGCTGGTGAACTCAAGTCTGTTAACGTTATCATTAAGGCTGACGTACAAGGTTCTGTTGAAGCCCTTTCTGCCTCACTTCAAAAGATCGATGTGGAAGGTGTTAAAGTTACCATTGTTCACTCAGCGGTTGGTGCCATCAATGAATCTGACGTAACACTTGCGGAAGCTTCAAATGCCTTTATCGTTGGTTTCAACGTACGCCCTACACCACAAGCTCGTCAACAAGCAGAAGCTGACGATGTGGAAATCCGTCTCCACAGCATTATCTACAAGGTTATCGAAGAGATGGAAGAAGCAATGAAAGGGATGCTTGATCCAGAATTCGAAGAAAAAGTTATCGGTGAAGCGGTTATCCGTGAAACCTTCAAGGTGTCTAAAGTGGGAACTATCGGTGGATTCATGGTTATCAACGGTAAGGTTACCCGTGACTCTAAAGTCCGTGTTATCCGTGACGGTGTTGTTATCTATGATGGCGAACTTGCTAGCTTGAAACACTACAAAGACGACGTCAAAGAAGTTACAAACGGCCGTGAAGGTGGATTGATGATCGATGGCTACAATGATATCAAGATGGATGATGTGATTGAGGCCTATGTCATGGAAGAAATTAAAAGATAAGATTTTTGCTCCTTTCTTAGGTGGTGAGGGACGCAAGCAAACCGATGGTTTCATTGCTTATTTTTGAGCCTAGGGTCTCAAAAATCCCCTGTGATGGGACTGATAAATCAGTTCCATCACTTTCACCACAGCGAAAGAAGCGGATGAGTTCAAATTGAACTTCGTTTCAATTTGAACTGAAAATCAAAAAGTTTAAAAATAGCTAGGTCTGCTGGCCTAGCTTTTGGTTCAAAGTAGAGAAAGGAATATCATGGCAAATCATTTCCGTACGGATCGTGTGGGCATGGAAATCAAGCGTGAAGTCAATGAGATTTTGCAAAAGAAAGTCCGTGATCCGCGTGTCCAAGGCGTGACCATCACAGATGTTCAGATGCTGGGTGACTTGTCTGTAGCCAAGGTTTACTACACCATTTTGAGTAACCTTGCTTCAGATAATCAAAAAGCCCAAATCGGGCTTGAAAAAGCAACTGGTACTATCAAACGTGAACTTGGTCGCAATTTGAAATTGTACAAAATCCCAGATTTGACTTTCGTCAAAGACGAATCCATCGAATATGGAAACAAGATTGACGAAATGCTACGCAATCTGGATAAGAACTAAAGAAGAGGGGCAACCCTCTTTTTTGGTGGAGGAAAAGGCAATAAACATGCTGGCAGAATCTTTCCAGAGTTAAACATTATTAAAAAGCCTTATAAAATTCAACTTGTATGATATTATAGGAAATGAAAAGAGTAAATTTCACAGAAATAGCCAGCAAGACTGGTATCGTCAATATTTTGAAAGTGTAGTTAAACGAGGGAGGATAATATGGGGCCTATCAAAGCTTTTGCTAAAATTTATGGTAATTACTTTTTGACCGTACAAGGTGTAAAAGTAATGAAAACGATAAAGAAAGATGACAATGTTGTTGTCGGTCTAGGTAAACTTTTTATTGCAGATAAGCTAATGGATACGGCTCGATGGCTCATCAAGCCAGAGGAGAGAGAATGAAATTTTTCTGGGCAATTCTTGCCATTATTTTTATCAAACCGATTATTGGGATTTTGAAATTCTTTTGGATGATCATCTCTTTTGCAGTCCAATTGCTGTTTTACAAGATATTATTTAAGATATTGGATTGGCTCTTTAAACTTATCTAGATGGTAATCCAAGTCGCAGAGAACTAGCAGGAACTCCACTGCTAGTTTTTTAATCTCTCTCCATATGGTATAATATAAGCAGTAAAATCATTTTAGAATATTCAATGGAGGTCGTCATGGACAATATCATCGATGTGTCAATTCCTGTTGCAGAAGTGGTGGACAAGCATCCAGAAGTCTTAGAAATTCTAGTGGAGCTGGGTTTTAAACCACTTGCCAATCCTTTGATGCGCAACACCGTTGGTCGTAAAGTATCGCTCAAACAGGGTTCTAAGCTTGAAGGAACCCCTATGGACAAGATTGTCCGCACGCTGGAAGCAAACGGCTACGAAGTGATTGGGTTAGACTAATGGCAGATGAACGGATTCATGTCCTACGGGATATTTTGTTAGAATTGCATAATGGCGCCTCTCCTGAGTCGGTTCAGGAGCGCTTTGATGCGACCTTTGCGGGTGTCTCAGCCATCGAGATTTCCCTCATGGAGCACGAGCTGATGAACTCAGACTCAGGTGTCACCTTTGAAGATGTTATGGAACTCTGTGATGTCCATGCCAATCTTTTTAAAAATGCTATCAAAGGTGTAGAAGTAGCAGATACTGAACACCCTGGTCACCCAGTTCGGGTCTTTAAGGAAGAAAATCTGGCCCTCCGTGCGGCCTTGATTCGTATTCGTAGATTGTTAGATACCTATGAGTCTATGGAAGATGAGGAAATGCTTACGGAGATGCGTAAGGGTTTGGTCCGTCAGATGGGACTTTTGGGGCAATTTGACATCCACTACCAGCGTAAGGAAGAGCTCTTTTTCCCCATCATGGAGCGTTATGGACATGATTCACCCCCAAAAGTGATGTGGGGAGTGGATGACCAGATTAGGGAACTCTTTCAAACAGCTTTAGCGACAGCCAAGTCACTACCTGAAGTGCCGATTTCCACTGTAAAAGAAGATTTTGAAGCCTTTGCGACAGAGTTTGAAAGTATGATTTTCAAGGAAGAGTCCATCCTTCTAATGATTCTCCTTGAGTCCTTTACTCAGGATGACTGGCTTCAAATTGCGGAGGAGAGCGACGCTTATGGCTATGCTATTATCCGTCCATCTGAGAAATGGGTGCCAGAACGCCAGAGTTTTGTTGAGGAAGATAGTGCAGGGGAGCCTGTACAGCTAGATACGGCAGAAGGTCAACTTCAGCAAGTTATCGATACGCCAGAAGGACAGTTTACCATTACCTTTACTCCTAAGGAAAAGGAAGCAGTGTTGGATCGCCATAGTCAGCAGTCTTTTGGGAATGGCTATCTATCGGTCGAGCAGGCCAATCTCATCCTCAATCACCTTCCCATGGAAATTACCTTTGTCAATAAAGACGATATTTTCCAGTATTACAATGACAATACGCCAGCTGATGAGATGATTTTCAAACGGACACCGTCCCAAGTCGGGCGCAATGTCGAACTCTGCCATCCGCCTAAGTACTTGGGTAAGGTCAAGACTATCATGAAGGGACTTCGTGAGGGGACCAAGGATAAGTATGAAATGTGGTTCAAATCTGAGTCACGAGGCAAGTTTGTCCACATCACCTACGCAGCAGTGCACGATGAAGAGGGAGAATTCCAAGGTGTGTTGGAGTACGTTCAGGATATCCAGCCCTACCGTGAGATTGACACGGACTATTTCCGTGGATTAGAATAAGGAGAAAAAATGAGTTACGAACAAGAATTTATGAATGAATTTGAGGCTTGGGTCAATACCCAAATCATGATCAACGACATGGCACACAAGGAAAGCCAAAAAGTCTACGAAGAAGACCAAGACGAGCGTGCCAAAGATGCCATGATTCGCTACGAAAGTCGTTTGGATGCTTATCAATTCTTGCTTGGTAAGTTTGAAAACTTCAAGGAAGGCAAGGGATTTCATGATTTGCCAGAAGGCTTGTTTGGTGAGCGAAATTATTAAACGAGATAGATTCTTGATTTTTTACTAAAATCTTGATAGAATATTTATATTAAATCCTTGTCAGAGCAGGGATTTTTTATTGAAAGGATTTTATCATGTCAAAGAAACTCAATCGTAAAAAACAATTACGAAATAGCCTCCGTCGTGCAGGTGCCTTTTCAAGTACTGTGACTAAGGTTGTAGAAGAGACAAAAAAAGTCGTGAAACGTGCAGAGCAGTCAGCAAGCCAAGCTGGTAAGGCTGTTTCTAAAAAAGTTGAACAAGCAGTAGAAGCTACCAAAGAGCAAGCTCAAAAAGTAGCCAATTCTGTAGAAGATTTTGCAGCAAACTTGGGTGGACTTCCACTTGATCGTGCCAAAACTTTCTATGATGAAGGCATCAAGTCTGCTTCAGATTTCAAAAACTGGACTGAAAAAGAACTCCTTGCCTTGAAAGGAATCGGCCCAGCTACCATCAAGAAATTGAAAGAAAATGGCATCAAGTTCAAGTAATTTTTCTTGTTCCTTGCATTTCCGAAAAAATCTTGCTACAATAGAGCCATTAGAGGTGTTTTGAATCCCACATTTTACAGAAAGTGGCGGTGCTGAGAAGTCCACAAATGTGTCAAAACTGGTTGCTAATGGATGAAAAATTGAAATAAAAGTGTCTTTTTGTTTCCGTTTAGGACTAGGCAACGAGTTGCAGGCTGTACTCAAGTACGCCAAAGCGAGCTAATGACGTCATAAAGGAGAAACAGGAAGATTAAAGTTGCGGGCTCTGCCCGAAATTGGGTGGTACCGCGGATAAGCATATTCGTCCCTGTCATGTAGATGGCAGGGCTTTTCTTTTGTGTCTTAGTCAAAGGGGGTTGTTATGAAGCAATCTTTTAAAACAAGTAAACTCTATTATGGTTTTCCTATCTTCATTTTGGGGTATCAGGATCAGAATTTTGGACACAATATTACGACCTGTAGCTCCTCTTATAGCTTGGGAGATTGGCTAGTCATTGGTGTCGGAGCTGAGGAAAATGCGGCTGAGCAAATTAAGCATTATCAACAGTTCACCGTGAATATCCCTGATGAAAATCTCATGCTCGAGATGGAGCAGGCTGGTTTTATCAGTCATCGGGAGAAATTGGAACGTTTGGGAGTGCATTATGAAATTTCTGAACGAACTCAGGCACCGATTTTAGAGGATTGTCCAGTCGTTTTGGATTGTCAGGTAGATAGGATTGTTGAGGAAGAGGGAATTTGTCATATTTTCGCTAAGATTGTTGAGCGACTTGTTGACCCAGAACTTTTTGGATGAGAAAGGGCATTTTAAAAATGACCGTTTTTCACCGACTTACTTTATGGGGGACGGTCACCAGCGCGTTTATCGCTATTTAGATAACCGTGTTGACCCTATGGGGAGCTTTATCAAGAAAGCGAGGAAGAAGGATGGCAAGAGCTGAATTACCAGAACGATTAGAAACCGAACGACTCGTCCTACGAGTTCGTACAGTGGCAGATGCTGAGGATATCTTTGACTATGCTAGTCGTCCAGAAGTCTCTTACCCAGCAGGTTTTCCACCCGTCAAGACCTTGGAAGACGAGATTTATTATCTAGGGCATATCCTTCCCGAACGCAATCAAAAGGAAAATCTCCCAGTTGGCTATGGGATTGTCGTCAAAGGAACCGATAAAGTCATTGGTTCTGTTGATTTCAACCATCGCCATGCGGATGATGTGCTAGAGCTTGGCTATACCTTGCACCCCGACTATTGGGGCAGAGGATATGTACCAGAAGCAGCGCGAGCCTTGATTGATTTAGCCTTTAAAGATTTGGGTCTTCACAAGATTGAACTAACTTGCTTTGACTATAATGTCCAAAGTCAACAAGTCGCGGAAAAGCTTGGCTTTACCTTCGAAGCTCGTATCCGAGACCGTAAAGATGTTCAAGGAAATCGCTGTGACAGCCTGACATATGGCTTGCTGAGGAGTGAGTGGGAGGTAATTTAATGCATCTTTTCATCATTGGTGCTCCAGCCTCAGGAAAAATGACGATTGGTCAAGAACTATCTCGACTGACGGATTCTACCCTCTTTTATAACCATCAAGCCATCGATTTTGCATTAGAAATCTATCAGGACTTTACAGAGGAAATGTGGGAATTTGTTCGTGGAATTACCTTTTCTTTCCTTGGAGCAAGTGTAAGAAATCAGCGATCAGTAATTTTAACAGACGTAATTGATTTTTCAAATCAGTACCAGCTGCTGTATTTGAAGCAAATTCAGGATTTGTTGGATGACTATCATCAAGAGATTCTTTTTGTGGAGTTGGAAACAAGTCTTGAGGAGCGCTTACATCGAAATCAAACGGAGAACCGGTTGAAGCACAAGCCCTTGAAACGGCATATTGAGGTATCTGAAAGAGAAATTTTAGAGACCGCTGAAACACTTCAATTAAATTCCCGACATCAACCGAATGAGCTGCACCACTACTTTAAAATAAATAATACGAATTTGTCTGCAGAAGAAGCTGCTAAGCAAATTCAAAATAAAATGAATACAATAGAGAAAGGACAAACACATGTCTAAAGAACTTTCACCTAAATACAATCCAGCCGAGGTTGAGGCTGGTCGTTACCAAAAATGGCTTGATGCTGATGTTTTCAAGCCTTCAGGCGATCAAAAGGCTAAGCCTTATTCAATCGTGATTCCACCACCAAACGTAACTGGTAAACTTCACCTTGGTCACGCTTGGGATACGACTCTTCAGGATATCATCATCCGTCAAAAACGCATGCAAGGCTTTGATACCCTTTGGCTTCCAGGGATGGACCATGCTGGGATTGCAACTCAAGCTAAGGTTGAGGAGCGTTTGCGTGGTGAGGGCATCAGCCGCTATGACCTCGGTCGTGAAAAATTCCTCGACAAGGTCTGGGAATGGAAAGACGAATATGCCACTACTATCAAGGAACAATGGGGCAAGATGGGGCTCTCTGTAGACTACTCACGCGAGCGTTTCACTCTTGACGAAGGTTTGTCAAAAGCTGTTCGTAAGGTCTTTGTGGACCTTTACAAGAAAGGCTGGATCTACCGTGGTGAGTTTATCATCAACTGGGATCCAGCAGCTCGCACAGCCCTTTCTGATATCGAGGTGATCCACAAGGATGTGGAAGGTGCCTTCTACCACATGAATTATATGCTGGAAGACGGCTCACGCGCCCTTGAAGTGGCAACAACTCGTCCTGAGACTATGTTTGGGGACGTTGCGGTTGCGGTCAATCCAGAGGATCCACGCTACAAGGACTTGATTGGTAAAAATGTCATCCTTCCAATCGCTAATAAATTAATCCCAATCGTTGGGGATGAGCATGCAGATCCTGAGTTTGGTACTGGTGTGGTTAAAATCACACCTGCCCACGATCCAAACGACTTCTTGGTTGGTCAACGTCACAACTTGCCACAAGTTAACGTCATGAACGATGACGGAACCATGAACGACTTGGCCTTCGAATTTGCAGGTATGGACCGTTTTGAAGCTCGTAAGGCAGTCGTTGCTAAGTTAGAAGAAATCGGTGCCCTCGTTAAAATCGAAAAACGTGTCCACAGTGTTGGTCACTCAGAGCGTACAGGTGTTGTGGTGGAGCCACGCTTGTCTACTCAGTGGTTCGTCAAGATGGATCAATTGGCCAAAAATGCTATTGCCAACCAAGACACAGAGGACAAGGTAGAATTTTACCCTCCACGTTTCAACGATACCTTCCTCCAATGGATGGAAAATGTCCACGACTGGGTAATCTCTCGTCAGCTCTGGTGGGGTCACCAAATCCCTGCTTGGTACAATGCTGAGGGTGAAATATATGTCGGCGAAGAAGCTCCAGAAGGTGACGGTTGGACTCAGGACGAAGACGTCTTGGATACGTGGTTCAGTTCTGCCCTTTGGCCATTCTCTACCATGGGCTGGCCTGATGTCGACTCAGAAGACTTCAAACGTTATTATCCAACATCAACTTTGGTGACTGGTTATGATATTATCCCGTTCTGGGTATCTCGAATGATTTTCCAAGGTTTGGAATTTACTGGCAAATCGCCATTCAAAAATGCATTGATTCATGGTCTGATTCGTGACGAGGAAGGCCGTAAGATGTCTAAATCACTGGGCAATGGGATTGATCCGATGGATGTTATTGATAAGTACGGAACAGATAGCCTGCGTTGGTTCCTTTCAAACGGTTCTGCACCAGGTCAAGACGTCCGCTTCTCTTACGAGAAAATGGATGCCTCATGGAACTTCATTAACAAGATCTGGAACATCTCTCGCTACATCCTCATGAACAATGAAGGCTTGACCCTTGAGCAAGCAACTGCCAATGTGGAAAAAGTTGCCAACAAGGAAGCTGGAAATGTCACAGACCGCTGGATTCTCCACAACCTCAATGAAACCATCGGAAAAGTCACTGAAAACTTTGATAAGTTTGAATTTGGTGTGGCTGGTCACATCCTCTACAACTTCATCTGGGATGAGTTTGCGGACTGGTACGTTGAGTTGACCAAGGAAGTCCTTTATAGTGATAACGAAGAAGAGAAAGTCATCACAAGTTCTGTTCTCCTTTACACTTTGGACAAGATCCTTCGTCTCCTTCACCCAATCATGCCATTCGTGACAGAGGAAATCTTTGGACAAATCTCAGAAGGTTCTATCGTCACAGCAGAATACCCAACTGTTAACCCAGCCTTTGAAGACCTTGCGGCTCACACAGGTGTGGAAAGCCTCAAAGACTTGATTCGTGCTGTTCGTAATGCGCGTGCGGAAGTAAATGTAGCACCGAGCAAGCCGATAACAATCCTTGTTAAGACAAGTGATAGCGAATTGGAAGCCTTCTTTAACAGCAATGTCAACTACATCAAACGCTTCACAAATCCAGAACACTTGGAAATCGCTTCAACCATCCCTGCCCCTGAACTGGCTATGTCAAGCGTCATCACAGGAGCAGAAATCTACCTGCCACTAGCAGACCTCCTCAATGTCGAAGAAGAACTCGCTCGTCTCGACAAGGAACTGGCTAAATGGCAAAAAGAACTGGACATGGTCGGCAAGAAGCTCTCTAACGAACGCTTCGTAGCCAATGCCAAGCCAGAAGTCGTCCAAAAAGAACGCGACAAACAAGCCGACTACCAAGCCAAATACGATGCGACCGTCGCACGTATTGATGAGATGAAGAAACTTGTGAAATAAACATAGAAACACGGCTGAATGCCGTGTTTTTTGGTATAATGAAATCAATATTTATTGATGGAGAAAGTGATGTCTAATACTCGTCGAAAATCAAATTCAAACCACGTCAGCGTCGCCTTACCGTACTCAAGTACAGCTTGCGGCTAGCTTCCTAGTTTGATTTTTGATTTTCATTGAGTATAAACACCCTCATTATGAATTGTTAAATTTAATTGGCTACGGTCTTGCCAAGTTTGACAAGCTTTTTATAAGAGAATTTCAATGTTCTAGCAAGTCGGAGTTTTATCGCTATGTGGTTTCTCTGGGAATTGCTGAAACAACTGGAGTTGTAACAAATAGAATGGATTTATTTGATCCTTATTTTGACAATAATAGAAAAGGTTGGTGGCAGAAAGCTGAAGTTTATCGTTTTCGTAAAGATTTAATTGATATGATGTTTGGAAATGAAGATGTTCATAGTTATGCTGAAATCGTTAAAATGTTACTTGCTAGTGAAGGAAAGAAAAAAGGCATAACTATCGTTGAAAAACCAATTATTCAAACTAAATTCAAACGTCTACAAGAAACTGGAATGGAAGCAGAAAATTATTTTATACTCAACTTTGATAAAGAAGAAAAATTTCAAGGTGGACTATTGTACGATGCCCGTCTTTATGGTGATGGATATGATTTCCAAGTAGATGTTCAAGAGCATTCCTATCTTGCCGAAGTTAAAGGAATTCGAAAATCTAAGGGTCGCATTCGTTTGACTGCCAACGAATTTGAGAAAGCTAAAGAGTTTCAATCAGATTTTATTTTATCTCTAGTCACCAACCTAGATGATATTCCAAAGTTAGTGTTAATCGATAATCCTTTAAAACATTTTGAGTTTAAAAAGAATATTATCAAAAATGAAATCATTGAATATAGAAGCTTAGAAGATTTGTATTAGTTCCCCCTTAACTTTTCTAGTTGAAAAAACGAGAAGTCTTGACAGGTCAACGACTCAATGAACTGGAAATCAACGGTATTGGCTTGACTAAGTTTAAAAATGAGGAAATCGGTATTGAAGTCATCTGGATTGATACCGAAAATCCACCTAGCGATACCATTGGCTGGGTAGTAAAGAAATAAAAAGTTCGCGGTCTTTTTGTTTTGTGTTTTACAGTTTTTTCTTGACAAGTCTTTCTTTTTTATGGTATTCTTTTATGCAACAAGTGTTGCGCAACAAATGTTACGTGAAAGGAGTCTTATGCCACCAAAGGTTAAATTTAGTAAAGAGGCTATCATTGGAAGAGCTTTACAATTGGTGAGAGAAGAGGGCATGGCTAGTTTGACGGCTCGAGCATTAGCGGAGCAACTGGGAGCCACACCAAGAGTCATTTTTGGGCAATTTGCCAATATGGCCGAGTTACAAGCAGAGGTTATTGGTGCTGCGGAAATGGTCGTGGTGGAGTATATTCGTAAGGCCTTAGAAGATGAGAAGCCTTTTCGATCCGTCGGGGTTGCTTATATCCTTTTCGCCTCAAAAGAACCCCAACTCTTTCAATTGCTTTTCCAAAATCCCAGCAAAGATCCGATTCGTCGCTTTCAAGATTTTCTTCCCATGAAGGATCATAGTTACCAATTGGTTCTGGATTCGATCGTCGCAGACTATCCTTTGACTGTAGAGGAGGCTGGTCGCTTGTACCAGCATCTATTTATCTACTCACACGGGATGGCCTCAATGGTTGCTTCTGGTATTTATCAATTCAGCATGGAAGAAGTGATTGGATTACTGACAGAGGTTTGTCAATCTCTCATCAAAGAAATGGTAGGAAAGAAATGATTCAACTAGAAAATGTGCACAAAAGTTACGGCCAAACCAAGGTTTTAAAAGGGATTGATTTGCAGATTCAAGACCAGGATGATGTGGTTATCCTCGGTCCTTCTGGATCAGGCAAGTCAACTCTCTTAAACGTTCTGTCAGGTTTAGAAAAGGTAGACGAGGGACATATCCTCATTCAAGGACAGGATTTAGCTCAACTCACAGATACTCAATTAACAGCCTTTAGACGTGAGAAGATTGCCTTTATTTTTCAGCAGTATTATTTATTGCCTAATCTAACAGTCAGACAGAATGTAAAGATGGGGGCAGACCTGGCAAACAATCATGATTTTTTGCAGATTTTCGAGGATTTGGGACTTGGCGATAAGCTGGACAAGTATCCGAGTGAATTGTCAGGTGGGGAACAGCAGAGAGTCTCCATTGCTCGGGCCTTGGCCAAAAAGCCAGAGATTCTTTTCTTAGATGAGCCGACGGGAGCCCTGGATGAAGAAACGGGGCGCAAGATTCTCGACTATATCTGGGAGTTAAAGGAAAAGCTTGGTTTGACCCTCATCATGGTGACGCACAACCAAAATATTGCGGATATGGCAAGAACCATCATTCGTGTCAATAGTGGAAAGATTACCGAAGTTGTGACCAATGATCAGCCTCAGACTGCTTATGAGATTGGATGGTAAGCCATGTTTTCAGTAAAAGATATTCGAAAATTAGTTGTCGTCAGTATAATTGGGGCTTGTGCGGTCTTTGTGGCCAATCTCTTCTTGAATTTTTACTTGGATATCGAGCAGTTGGAGATTTCTAAAACCAATCCCATGATTCAGACTTACTATGATGTTCAGATTTCGCTTTCTTGGATGGTTGCCATGGTCAGTGGAGTCGTCTTGTCCTTGACGTCGGTCCTTCTCATGTGTTTTTATATCAAACAATTTGTCGATGATCACAAGGAACAATTAGGAATTTTAAAGGCTTTGGGCTATAGCAATGGCCAATTGGCTAAACGATTTTGGGCATTTGGGCTCAGTTTTGGTGCCGGAGCGCTTCTTGGCTATTTCGCTTCTTTTCTTATGATGGGGCATTTTTATGACTTCCGGAATGAAAAGGGGATCCTGCCAGAAATCACCATTCATTTTCATTGGCAGCTCTTGCTTGCTTTTGTGGTCCTTCCAACGGCATTTTTTATGCTTATCGCAGTTGGTTATGCTAGAAGACAACTACAAACGCCGGCTCTTCGCTTATTGAAAAAGTCCCCAACACCAATCAAGGTCAAAAGGAGAAAGAGGGCTCCTAAGAAAGAGAAAGACTTCCTAAAAGAGCTGTCTTCGTCACTAATTTGGGGGA
Source organism: Streptococcus mitis (assembly GCF_047460035.1). GTDB lineage: Bacteria > Bacillota > Bacilli > Lactobacillales > Streptococcaceae > Streptococcus > Streptococcus mitis_DW. Next base: position 129,901 of record NZ_JASHHB010000006.1, read on the forward strand.
GAAAATCTATCCTGTTTTTTGTAGTCTTTGGCTCTATGTGTTTTGCAGCCATGGTTCAATTGTCCTTTGGTCTAAGGGACTACGCAGATGACATCATCCAAACCATGATGATCATGATTGGCTTGATCCTTTCTTTCTCTATTCTCTTTTTGTCATTGGGGATTGTCGTCTCAGAAAGTCGCGAAACCCTGGCTCTTATGAAGACTTTTGGCTACACAGATCGTGAATGCCAAGGCCATATCCTATCTCCCTATCGTTTCTGGACCTATCTAGGATTTGTTCTTGGGACGGCTTATCAGTACGCTATCATGGAAATCTTGATTGGTGTGATCAAAGATACGGTTCCTGAAAAGATTGAGCATCACTTTGATGGGAATGTTTGCTTCTGGACTTTGATCGGTTTTGCTGTGGTTTATGAAAGCCTCTTTTATCTATCCAACAGAAAACTCCAAAAGCAAACCATCAAAGAAGTACTCTTAGCTGAATAAATAGAGAAGGTTGGATTCTCCAGCCCTTTTCTTATGAAACTCATTAACAAGAGAAGGATTTTTCACTATTCTAGGGAAAATGAAATAAAGGAAAGAAAACGAAGTTACTGGCAGAACCTGAAATGATCTTTTTACTTGTTTTGACGCAACAAATAATCCTTTATCTCTGTAGGAATCCTCTTGCAGTTTGTGGTTGGTATTGGAGTTGCAGCCTTGAGTTATAAATAAATCAATATACCTGTGGTCATGTTACACAGGTCTTTCAATTAGCTGAAATATTTCACCTTTATTTTTTCTTAACCTTTGACTATTCTGCAAAATTATCGTAAAATAAAGAGTAAATGATAAAATGAGGTCAGAGTGTGTTTGCTCTGGCGATAGTAGTATAAATGAGGAGAAACGCTTTGGAATTAGAAGTATTTGCTGGGCAAGAAAAAAGTGAACTATCTATGATTGAGGTAGCGCGTGCTATCTTGGAACTTCGTGGTCGCGACCACGAGATGCATTTTAGCGATCTTGTAAACGAAATTCAAAACTACCTTGGAACATCAAACAGCGATATCCGTGAAGCCTTGCCTTTGTTTTACACAGAGTTGAACTTTGACGGTAGCTTCATCTCACTTGGAGACAACAAATGGGGCCTTCGTTCATGGTATGGTGTGGACGAAATCGACGAAGAGATCATCGCTCTTGAAGAAAATGATGACGATGAAGTAGCACCAAAAGCTAAGAAAAAACGTGTCAATGCCTTCATGGATGGTGATTCAGATGCTATTGACTACAATGCAGATGATCCAGAAGACGAAGATGCATACGAAGCAGATCCTGCTCTTTCATACGATGATGAAAATCCAGATGATGAGAAAAACGAAGTGGAAGCTTACGATGCAGAAATCAACGAAATCGCCCCAGATGACTTGGGTGAAGACGTGGATCTCAACGAAGAAGACGACGAGTTTTCAGATGATGATTCTGAAAACATCGAGGAATAAAAGTTAGCTATTGACAATTATCCTATTTTTAGGTATCATATTGTTCGGGCACCTCTTTTAGAGGTCGGGGCTCCCTAGTTCTTAGGGAGCTATTTTTGTTTTTTCAAGAAGTTATCTTCTTGTATTTTATACTCAATGAAAATCAAAGAGCAAACTAGGAAACTAGCCGCAGGCTGTACTTGCGTACGGCAAGGCGACGTTGACGCGGTTTGAAGAGATTTTCGAAGAGTATTAGTTGTGAATCTGGTGCAGTCGTTCCAGATTATTCTTATTAGTAGGGTCTTGTTTTCTATGTCCCCTCGTAGTTGACAAGACCTTGAGCATTTTAGAAAGAGGAATCTATGTCAACGAAATATATTTTTGTAACTGGTGGTGTGGTATCGTCTATTGGGAAAGGGATTGTGGCAGCAAGTCTAGGCCGTCTCTTGAAAAATCGTGGTCTCAAAGTGACCATTCAAAAGTTTGACCCTTATATCAATATTGATCCGGGAACTATGAGCCCTTACCAGCACGGGGAAGTTTTTGTGACAGATGACGGAGCTGAGACAGATTTGGACTTGGGTCACTATGAACGTTTCATCGATATCAATCTTAACAAATATTCTAACGTGACAACTGGTAAAATTTACAGTGAAGTTCTTCGTAAGGAACGACGTGGAGAATACCTTGGGGCAACTGTTCAAGTCATTCCTCATATTACAGATGCTTTGAAAGAAAAAATCAAGCGTGCCGCTCTAACGACTGATTCTGATGTCATTATTACAGAGGTTGGTGGAACAGTAGGAGATATCGAGTCCTTGCCATTCTTAGAGGCCCTTCGTCAGATGAAGGCAGATGTGGGTGCGGATAATGTCATGTATATCCATACAACCTTACTTCCTTACCTCAAGGCTGCTGGTGAAATGAAGACCAAACCAACTCAACACTCTGTAAAAGAATTGCGTGGATTGGGAATCCAGCCAAATATGTTGGTTATTCGTACAGAAGAGCCAGCTGGTCAAGGAATTAAAAACAAACTGGCCCAGTTCTGTGATGTGGCACCAGAAGCCGTTATCGAATCGTTGGATGTTGAACACCTTTACCAAATTCCATTGAATTTGCAGGCACAAGGTATGGACCAAATTGTTTGTGACCATTTGAAATTAGACGCACCAGTAGCGGATATGACAGAATGGTCAGCCATGGTGGACAAGGTCATGAACCTTAAGAAACAAGTTAAGATTTCCCTTGTTGGTAAGTATGTGGAGTTGCAAGATGCCTACATCTCTGTGGTTGAAGCCTTGAAACACTCTGGTTATGCTAACGACGCAGAAGTTAAGATTAATTGGATTAATGCCAATGATGTGACGGCAGAGAATGTAGCAGAGCTCTTGTCTGATGCGGACGGAATCATCGTGCCAGGTGGTTTTGGTCAACGTGGTACTGAAGGGAAAATCCAAGCCATCCGTTATGCGCGTGAAAATGATGTTCCAATGTTGGGAGTCTGCTTGGGAATGCAGTTGACTTGTATCGAGTTTGCTCGTCACGTTTTGGGTCTTGAAGGTGCCAATTCTGCAGAACTTGCACCAGAAACAAAATACCCTATCATTGATATCATGCGTGATCAGATTGATGTTGAGGATATGGGGGGAACCCTTCGCTTGGGACTTTATCCATCTAAGTTGAAACGTGGTTCTAAGGCAGCAGCTGCTTATCACAATCAAGAAGTGGTGCAACGCCGTCACCGTCACCGTTATGAGTTTAACAATGCCTTCCGTGAGCAGTTTGAGGCAGCAGGTTTTGTCTTCTCAGGAGTTTCTCCAGACAATCGTTTGGTAGAAATTGTGGAAATTCCTGAAAATAAATTCTTTGTGGCTTGTCAGTATCACCCTGAACTTTCAAGCCGTCCAAACCGCCCAGAAGAACTCTACACTGCTTTTGTCACTGCAGCTGTTGAGAACAGTAATTAGCTAAATCAGAACCTTTGAGAACAATCTCAGAGGTTTTTTGATTGCATATTTAGGATAAGATTTGCAAATTAAAAACATAGTGATATAATTAACATAACAAAAGTTAAGGAGGATTTACAATGAAAAAAATCACACTATTTGGTTTGTCTCTAGCAGGCCTAGCTTTACTGGCTTTTCCTCATTCAGGTCAGGCATTCGGGCTAAAAGAAGAATGGGTTGTTAAATGTGGAGTTCAGTATCAAGATGGCAACATTCTTCGGTTTAATAATGGTCATGAAGTGGATATCAAAGTCTTGGATTTGCCAAAAACCGAGAAAATCGAGTGGACGGTTAGTCTCAATGGTCAAGATCAGACTGTCAATTTCCTAGGTCAAGAAAAGAACAAGTCTATGATTGGAGTAGAAGGGCGTTATCTGAATTTCTACGTTCCATATGGCTATAGAGGAGATATCAAGGTAGAAGCCAAGAGCGGAAACGAAGTGAAGACCTGGTCAACGAAAGTGGTTGACGATGTACATCATGAAGGTGGAAAGAGAGGTTACTATCGTATTGAAGAATCAAATAATCAATACACTTACCTCGATGCTAAATGGGATTATCAAACCAAGACTTACACTGCTACTTTACCAGAGACTGTTAATGGTCAAAAAGTTTTTGCTTGGGCAAATTATGATAATGACGACTTGAAACTAGAAAAAACAAAATCTATCAGTCATAAATATGATGATGGAGGATCTTTCAAAGAACTTTATCCGATTGTAAAAGCAGAAAGCTGGCTAAAATCAAATCAAAACTGGTACTATCAAAAACAAGGTCAATTAGTGCAGAATGATTGGGTTAAGGACAAGGGAACTTGGTACTTTATGAATGATAAAGGGATCATGTTCAATCAAACTTGGCTATATCAAGGTGGCAACTGGTATGCCTTTAAATCATCAGGAGGCATGATTGCTAGTGACTGGTTTTACGACCAAGGCAAGTGGTACTATTTATCAACTTCAGGAGCCATGAAAGCAAGCACTTGGGTTTATGATAAGGGAGAATGGTATTATGTAAGTTCTTCTGGTGCCATGCTAGCGAATGATTGGGTCAAAGATAATGGCAAGTGGTATTATCTAGCTTCATCAGGTAAGATGCTTCGCAATACCTACACACCTGATGGTTACTACGTTGGCAACTCAGGTGTCTGGCAATAAGAATAATACTCTTCGAAAATCTCTTCAAACCACGTCAGCTTCATCCACAACCTCAAAACAGTGTTTTGAGCTGACTTCGTCAGTTCTATCTACAACCTCAAACTACAACCTCAAAGCAGTGCTTTGAGCAACCTGTGGCTAGCTTTCTAGTTTGCTCTTTGCTTTTCATTGAGTATAAGAAGTCCTTTTCCTTAAAGGAAGAGGCTTTTTACTTGCTTTTCTGCTGCTTCCTCATTTGTCCTAAAGCCTTTTTTGTGTTAAAATGAATGGTATGAAAGCTAAAAAAATGTGGATGGCAGGCTTGGCTCTGCTAGGTATTGGAAGCCTTGCCCTTGCTACGAAAAAAGTTGCAGATGACCGTAAGCTCATGAAGACTCAGGAAGAGTTGACAGCGATTGTACGAGACCATTTTTCAGACATGGGGGAAATTGCGACACTCTATGTTCAGGACTATGAAAGCAGTCTAGAGAGCTTGGTTGGTGGCGTCATTTTTGAGGATGGCCGTCATTATACCTTTGTCTATGAAAATGAAGACCTAGTCTATGAGGAGGAAGTCCTATGATACAACCAGCAAGTTTAGAAGAACTAGCATCTTTAGTGGAAAAAGATGGCAAGAAGGTCTTTCTTTTTGTGGCGGACTGGTGTGGCGATTGTCGTTATATCTATCCTGCCTTGCCAGAAATTGAGGAGACCAATCCAGAGTTCAACTTTATTCGAGTGGACCGAGACCAGTATATGGATTTGGCCAAACTCTGGGATGTTTACGGGATCCCTAGCCTTGTTGTTCTAGAAAAGGACAAGGAAATTGGCCGTTTTGTTAACCGCGACCGTAAAAGCAAGCAACAAATTAACGACTTTTTAGCAGGACTGAAATAGGAGAAAAAGGAAACAATGATTTTTACATATAACAAAGAACATGTCGGTGATGTCCTTATGGTCATCGCGAAAAATAGCGGAGATGCCAAACTGGATGTGGAGCGCAAAGGCAAGGTAGCTCGTGTTTTCCTCAAAGATAATGGGGAAACAGTGGCGTGGAATATTTTCGAAGTTTCAAGTTTGTTTGAAATTGCAGAGCGCGGTCAAGTCTTTTTATCAGATGAGCAAGTCGCTTGTTTGAACCAAGAGTTGCAGGCGGAAGGCTTTGCAGAGGAAATTGTTAATGACAAGGAACCTAAGTTTGTTGTTGGTGAAATTGTTGAGATGGTAGCCCATCCAGATAGTGACCACCTCAACATCTGCCAAGTTGCAGTCGCAAGTGATAAGACTGTACAAATCGTTGCAGGGGCTCCTAATGCGCGTGTCGGGTTGAAAACCATTGTAGCCCTTCCTGGAGCAATGATGCCCAAAGGCAACCTCATTTTCCCAGGTGAACTTCGTGGTGAAAAGAGTTTTGGCATGATGTGTAGTCCTCGTGAATTGCAGCTGCCAAATGCTCCGCAAAAACGTGGTATTATTGAATTATCAGAAGACCAAGTTGTCGGAACTCCATTTGATCCAGCTAAACACTGGACTGCCTAAGAAGTTGTTAATATCTGATAGACCAGATAGAAGGAAATAAGATGGCAAAAAATGTTGTGATTACAGGAGCGACATCAGGAATCGGTGAAGCGATTGCGCGTGCTTATCTGGAGCAGGGTGAGAATGTGGTTCTAACTGGACGACGGATAGACAGACTAGAAATCCTCAAGTCGGAGTTTGCAGAGACCTTCCCAAATCAAACAGTTTGGGCTTTTCCGCTAGATGTCACGGATATGAACATGGTAAAGGCTGTCTGCTCTGATATTCTAGAAACGATAGGTCAGATTGACATCCTAGTCAATAACGCAGGCCTGGCTCTTGGCTTGGCTCCATATCAAAACTATGAAGAGTTGGATATGCTGACCATGTTGGATACCAATATCAAAGGTTTGATGGCAGTCACTCGCTGTTTCTTGCCAGCAATGGTAAAAGCCAATCAAGGACATATCATCAACATGGGGTCAACCGCAGGAATTTATGCCTATGCAGGTGCAGCAGTTTATTCAGCTACCAAAGCAGCAGTTAAGACCTTTTCAGATGGTCTGCGAATTGATACCATCGCAACGGATATCAAGGTGACGACTATTCAGCCTGGAATTGTCGAAACAGATTTTTCTACAGTGCGTTTTCACGGTGATAAAGAGCGGGCTGCGTCCGTTTACCAAGGAATAGAAGCCTTGCAAGCTCAGGATATTGCAGATACAGTGGTCTATGTGACTAGTCAACCTCGTCGTGTGCAAATTACAGATATGACCATTATGGCTAATCAACAGGCGACAGGTTTCATGGTTCATAAAAACTAAAAAATTCCTCGAAAGTTACAAATTTCTGTAACTTTTTTTTGATTTCTTACGAATAGATAAGTAGGAGGAAGAAAATATGTATAATAAAGTTATCTTAATCGGACGCTTGACGTCTACACCAGAATTGCACAAAACCAACAATGACAAGTCAGTAGCGCGAGCAACTATCGCTGTAAATCGTCGTTACAAAGACCAAAATGGGGAGCGCGAAGTTGATTTTGTTAATATGGTCCTATGGGGCAGACTAGCAGAAAGCTTGGCAAGCTACGCAACCAAAGGTAGTCTTATTTCAGTGGATGGAGAATTACGTACCCGTCGTTTTGAGAAAAATGGTCAGATGAACTACGTGACCGAAGTACTTGTTACTGGATTCCAACTCTTGGAAAGTCGTGCTCAACGTGCCATGCGTGAAAATAATGCAGGACAAGATTTGGCGGATTTGGTTTTGGAAGAGGAAGAATTGCCATTTTAAGCATTAAAAAGTCTGAGTTGGTCTCAGGCTTTTTATCTTGAGAAAGTCAGACTTTTTTCTTGACTATTTCTGACCAAGTGATACAATAGAACTATGAATTAGCACTCAGGTATAAAGAGTGCTAATAATATCTATCTCATCATGGAGGAAAGCAGATGTTGAAACCATTAGGAGACCGTGTGGTCTTGAAAATTGAAGAAAAAGAACAAACTGTTGGAGGCTTTGTCCTCGCAAAATCAGCCCAAGAAGAAACGAAAACAGCTACAGTAGTGGCTACTGGACAAGGTGTTCGTACCTTGAACGGTGACTTGGTTGCTCCAAGTGTTAAAGCTGGAGACCGTGTCTTAGTTGAAGCTCACGCAGGTCTTGATGTCAAAGATGGCGATGAAAAGTACATCATCGTAGGCGAAGCTAACATCTTGGCTATCATTGAAGAATAGAAGGAGAAAGTAAGTATGTCAAAAGAAATTAAATTTTCATCAGATGCCCGTTCAGCTATGGTCCGTGGTGTCGATATCCTTGCAGACACTGTTAAAGTAACCTTGGGACCAAAAGGTCGTAACGTTGTGTTGGAAAAATCATTTGGCTCACCCTTGATTACCAATGACGGTGTGACCATTGCCAAAGAAATCGAATTGGAAGACCATTTTGAAAATATGGGTGCCAAATTGGTATCAGAAGTAGCTTCAAAAACCAATGATATCGCTGGTGACGGAACAACAACTGCAACTGTATTGACCCAAGCAATTGTCCGTGAAGGCATCAAAAACGTCACTGCAGGTGCCAATCCAATCGGAATTCGTCGTGGGATTGAAACAGCAGTTGCTGCAGCGGTTGAAGCCTTGAAAAACAATGCCATCCCTGTTGCCAACAAAGAAGCTATCGCTCAGGTTGCAGCCGTATCTTCTCGTTCTGAAAAAGTAGGCGAATACATTTCTGAAGCCATGGAAAAAGTTGGCAAAGACGGAGTCATCACTATCGAAGAGTCACGTGGTATGGAAACAGAGCTTGAAGTCGTAGAAGGAATGCAGTTTGACCGTGGTTACCTTTCACAGTACATGGTGACAGATAGCGAAAAAATGGTGGCTGACCTTGAAAATCCGTATATCTTAATTACCGACAAGAAGATTTCCAATATCCAAGAAATTTTGCCACTCCTCGAAAGCATTCTCCAAAGCAATCGTCCACTCTTGATTATTGCGGATGATGTGGATGGCGAAGCTCTTCCAACCCTTGTTTTGAACAAGATTCGTGGAACCTTCAACGTAGTAGCAGTTAAGGCACCTGGTTTTGGTGACCGTCGCAAAGCCATGCTTGAAGACATTGCCATCTTGACAGGCGGAACAGTTATCACAGAAGACCTTGGTCTTGAGTTGAAAGATGCGACAATTGAAGCTCTTGGTCAAGCAGCGAGACTAACTGTGGACAAAGATAGCACGGTTATCGTAGAAGGTGCTGGAAATCCTGAAGCGATTTCTCACCGTGTTGCGGTTATCAAGTCTCAAATCGAAACTACAACATCTGAATTTGATCGTGAAAAATTACAAGAACGCTTGGCAAAATTGTCAGGTGGTGTCGCAGTAATCAAAGTCGGAGCTGCAACTGAAACTGAGTTGAAAGAAATGAAACTCCGTATTGAAGATGCCCTTAACGCTACTCGTGCAGCTGTTGAAGAAGGAATCGTTGCAGGTGGTGGAACAGCCCTTGCCAATGTCATCCCAGCCGTGGCTGATTTGGAATTAACAGGAGACGAAGCAACAGGCCGCAATATTGTTCTCCGCGCTTTGGAAGAACCTGTTCGTCAAATTGCCCACAATGCAGGATTTGAAGGATCTATTGTTATCGATCGTTTGAAGAATGCTGAAGTTGGTACAGGCTTCAACGCAGCAACTGGTGAGTGGGTCAATATGATTGAAGAGGGGATTATCGACCCAGTTAAAGTGAGCCGTTCAGCCCTTCAAAATGCAGCATCTGTAGCCAGCTTGATTTTGACAACAGAAGCAGTTGTAGCTAACAAACCAGAACCAGTAGTCCCAGCTCCAGCCATGGATCCAAGCATGATGGGCGGTATGATGTAAGCTTTCTATAGAAAACAACTTATAAAAAATACAAAAGGAGGGAATGCCTACCCCTCCTTTTTATGCTATTCACTTCTAAATAGATTTGAGCTCTCCTAACTTATATGATAAAATAAGACTAGAAAAAGGAGAAAAACATGATCGATGTAGAAGAAATTCTGAACAAGATGAACCCTAATCAGAAAATTAATTATGACCGTGTCATGCAGAAGATGGTACAAGTATGGGAGAAAAATGAGCAACGTCCAACTATTCTCATGCATGTTTGCTGTGCCCCTTGCAGTACCTATACCCTAGAATACCTGACCAAGTATGCAGATGTGACCATCTATTTTGCCAATTCCAATATCCATCCCAAGGCAGAATACCATAAGCGGGCTTATGTTACCAAGAAATTTGTCAGTGATTTCAATGAGCGGACAGGAAATACGGTCCAGTATCTAGAAGCTCCCTACGAACCAAATGAATATCGTAAGTTAGTCAGAGGACTGGAAGAAGAGCCAGAAGGTGGCGACCGTTGCAAGGTTTGCTTTGACTACCGACTGGATAAGACAGCACAAGTGGCTATGGATTTGGGCTTTGACTACTTTGGCTCAGCCTTGACCATCAGTCCTCATAAGAACTCTCAAACCATTAACAGCATCGGAATCGATGTGCAAAAGATTTATACCACCCACTATCTTCCCAGCGATTTCAAGAAAAATCAAGGCTACAAACGTTCAGTAGAGATGTGTGAAGAGTATGACATCTACCGTCAATGTTATTGTGGATGCGTCTATGCAGCCCAATCCCAGAATATTGACCTGGTTCAGGTTAAGAAAGATGCCACGGCTTTCTTGCTGGATAAGGATGTTGAAAAAGACTATTCCCACATCAAATTTACAGTTACGAAATTAGATATATAAGGATAAGCCCAGCTGCAAAGCTGGGTTTTTATACTCTTCGAAAATCAAATTGAAAATCAAATTCAAACCGCGTCTACGTCGCCTTGCCGTATATATATGTGACTGACTTCGTCAGTCTTATCTATAACCTCAAAACAGTATTTTGAGCAATCTGCGGTTAGTTTCCTAGTTTGCTCTTTGATTTTCATTGAGTATTAAAATAAAAAACCAGGGATTTCACCCTAGTTTGACAACTTTACCGATTCTTTAGTTCTACATAGCGCTTGTACCAAATGTTTACATAGGCTTCTGAGAAAGGACCACGTCCATTGTTAATCCAATCAACAAGAATTTTGACATGTTCTTTTAAAATATAGTCCAAATCATCAGAATAATTCATTTTGCGTTTGTGACGCTCATACTCCTCAACGTCCAAGAGACGTTTTTCCCCATCTGTAAAAATTTTAACATCTAAATCGTAATCAATATACTTCAGTGCTTCTTCATCCAGATAGTAGGGGCTAGCCATATTGCAATAGTAGGAAATCCCATTATCACGAATCATGGCAATGATATTAAACCAATATTTCTTGTGAAAGTAAACAATAGCCGGTTCTCGAGTGACCCAACGACGACCATCACTTTCGGTAACCAGTGTATGATCGTTGACACCAATAATGGCGTTTTCTGTTGTTTTTAGTACCATGGTGTCCCGCCAAGTTCGGTGGAGACTCCCATCATGCTTATAACTTTGAATTGTAATAAAGTCGCCTTCTTTTGGAAGCTTCATAACTAACCAACTTTCTACAATTTATAAGTTTATCGTTTACTATTGTACCATAAAATTGCCTAAAATCTGTGAATTTTACATGAAAATATTAAAGATATTCTCTGAGAGCGCTTGCTATATCCGAAAAATCATAGCCCTTTCGTGCTAAAACTTGGGTTAAACGCTGTTTAAGTTCGTATCCTTCATACTTTCGGGCATATTTAATATATTGCTTATCAAGTTCCTTAAAGATGAGTTCCTGAGTCGTTTCTTGGTCAACTTGACTCTCCAACTCGTCAAAAGCAACTTTAGCATCAGAGTAAGAGAAGCCCTTGTTAGTCAAGTTCTGGATAATCTTATCTTGCAAGGCACGAGCTGGAAGTTTTCCCTCATATTTTTTCAATAGTTTATTAGCTACACGTTGAGCAACTTCCGAAAAATCAAATTCTTTCAGAATCTCTTCTATAGTAGCTTTTGAAATTCCTTTTTGTGCTAATTTCTGAATCAGTACATAAGGCCCCTTATCTCCTGAAAGTTGATTGGCATTGATGATAGCATAAGCGTACTGATCATCATTAATCCACTTATCTTCTTTAAGATTAATAATAACTTTAGAAGCTATGTTTTCATCAATATCGTATTTTTTTAGATATTCTCTGACTTCTTTTTCAGTGCGCGCTTTAAAGGATAGGTGGTAGAGGGCTAGATTCTTACCATAAGAAAATTGAGCAAAGTCCTGAATTTCTTTTAATTCTTCTTCACCTATCACCTTATCTCTCGATAACATAAAACGAACAATAGTATCTTCAGTAATGTAGCATTTGTCGCCATTATCAAGCTCCATCAGATAGAGTCTTTTTTTCTTTTCAAGTTTTGTGATTTTCATAGTTCTATTATAACTCAAAATGTGATAAGATAGGGGTATGAATCTGAAAGTGAAACAAAAAATACCATTAAAAATCAAGCGCATGGGAATTAATGGTGAGGGAATCGGCTTTTACCAAAAAACATTAGTCTTTGTACCTGGAGCACTCAAAGGTGAAGATATCTATTGTCAGATTACTTCTATTAAACGCAACTTTGTTGAAGCAAAATTACTAAAGGTTAATAAGAAGTCAAAATTCCGAGTTGTGCCAGCTTGTACTATCTATAATGAATGTGGTGGTTGCCAAATCATGCACCTGCATTATGATAAGCAGCTGGAGTTCAAGACGGACTTACTTCACCAAGCGCTGAAAAAATTCGCTCCTGCAGGATATGAAAACTATGAAATCCGCCCGACGATTGGTATGCAGGAACCCAAGTACTATCGTGCTAAGTTACAATTTCAGACTCGAAAATTTAAAAATCAGGTCAAGGCAGGTCTGTATGCAGAAAACTCTCATTATTTGGTAGAGTTGAAAGACTGCCTAGTACAAGATAAGGAAACCCAAGTGATTGCTAATCGCCTA